>NZ_CP014307.1:1500000-1611937 GCF_001557535.2 Burkholderia sp. PAMC 26561 | reverse complement strand
ATACGGTCGAGCGCGTGCGTGGCGGTCTGCAGATCGGCGAGCGTATTGGCTTTGAGCGCGGCATCGATCATCGCATCGGCGGCTTTCGATTTCACGCCGGGGAAATTTTCCGAACCGGGTTGCGCTGCCGCCGCGCTGCCAAAACGCCGCGTCAGTTCGCCGCCCGGAATGGTCACCGGCGAATAGATATAGGTGGTCATGTCGAAGTCGAACGCGTCCATGCGTTTGCCGTATAGCGCGCTGTCGAGTTCACGCATATGCGCCTGGATACCGAGCGTTTGCAACTGCTGCACGAAAGGCATGATCACGCCGTCCATGCCGGGTTGATCGTCCATGATCTCGATCGACATGGCCGTGCCGTTTGCATCGCGCAACGCACCGTCGCGATAGTTCCAGCCTGCCTCGTTCAGCAGCGCCTGCGCTTCGCGCAGGTTCGCACGGATTGAATGGGGCGGCGTGGTGTCGGGTTGCCTGAGCATCGGGCCGAACACGGCCGCCGGAAGTTCCGCTCGATACGGCTCGAGCAACGCCAGTTCATTCGCGTCCGGCACGCCGGTCGCACCGAACGGACTGTCCTGGAAGTAACTGCCTGTCCGCCGGTATTGCCCGTAGAACGTCAGCCGGTTCAGCCACTCGTAATCGAACGCGAGCGTGAGCGCGCGACGCACGCGAGGATCGGCGAACTGAGGTCTGCGCGTGTTCATGAAAATGCCCTGCATCTGCGCGGGACCATCGGGAAAGAGACCTTTCTTCAGCGATCCGTTAGCGATGTTCTTGCCGACGTATTTTCGCGCCCACGTACCCGACGAATATTCCACCCGCATGTCCGTGTGCCCCGCCTTGAAGTCTTCGAGCGACGTGTAGTGATCGGTGAAGAGGCGAAACGTGATGCGTTTGAAGTGGTACATGCCACGGCGCGCCGGCAGGTCGGCGGCCCAGTAGTCCGGGTTGCGCACGTACGTGATCTGCTTGTCGTTCTTGCGCTGCTCGATCAGGTAAGCGCCACTCGCAAGCGGTGGATCGGTCGCAATCTTGTCGAACGAAGGACGCGTGCCGTCCGGCTTCATGCCCCACTTCGGCGAGAACACCCACAGGTCGCCCGCAATCAGTGGCGCGTCGCGGCGTGCTTCCTTGAAATCAAACCGCAC
This sequence comes from Burkholderia sp. PAMC 26561, assembly GCF_001557535.2. NCBI lineage: Bacteria > Pseudomonadati > Pseudomonadota > Betaproteobacteria > Burkholderiales > Burkholderiaceae > Burkholderia > Burkholderia sp. PAMC 26561. The sequence continues at coordinate 1,610,789 of NZ_CP014307.1, read as the reverse complement.
GGTAAGACGATCGACCACCGTCGCCTTCGTGATGTTGGCGAATTGCGAGTTGAAGATGGGCGAGACATGGCTGCTCGCAAGCGTGTCGTATGAATACTTCACATCGGCGGCGGTGATCGGGTCACCGTTCGAGAAACGCGCCTTCGGGTTGATGTGAAAAGCCGCCGACTTGCCATCGGGCGCGACGTTCACGTCGTCGGCTATCAACGGATACTCCGACGCCAGCTCGTCCCAGCTTCGCTGCATCAACGTATCGAACATGAGGTTCTTGAGGTCGGGCGCAGGCGCGCCGCGAATCAGGAACGGATTCATGGAATCGTAGCTTTGCAACTCGTCGTAATTCTGGAAGTCGATGTCGCCGTCGTTCGGCGCGTCGGGGTCCGCGTAGTCGAAGTGCGTGAAGCCCGCCGGATATTTCGGCTCGTCGTATTGCGCTATCGATGGACGCGCGAGCGCCCCCTGTGCCATGAACATCACGCCGAGCGCGAGCGTCACCAGCCTTACTGCTTTACTCATCGTCGCTCGCGGTTGTCTTGAACGAGAACTGCACTTCGCCAACATACGGCTCGGGGTTCTTTTCGCATTTATAGCCCTTGCCGGCCGCGATCACCGCATCGTTGAAGACGGACGTGGGTGGCGAAACGCGCATGATCTTGACGTCGCTGACCTGCCCGTCGGTACCTATCGACAGACGCGCCGTCACCGTCGCCGAGATGCCGTCCTGCAGCGCCTTGCGCGGAATCTGCGGCTGCACGGACTGGCAGTGGCCGCGTCCATCGACCACGCCATGCAAGCCCGGCGCAGGCGCGGGAGTCGGCGCAGCCGCTGCGGCAACAGGCGCTGCAGGCGTCGTATTCGCCGGGGCCGTCGCGAGCGCAGGCGCGTTGGGCGAGGGATTGGCCGCGGCAGGAATGTTCGCTTCCTTCGGCGCCAGCGCGGGTTTCGCGGGAGGCGGCTTCGGTGTCGGCAACGGTTTCGGCTTGACCGGCGTCGGCTTCGGTTTTTCAACCGGCGTGGGCGCAGGCGGCGGCTCGATCTTCTTTACTTCCGGCGGCGGTGGCGGCGGTGGCGGTGGCGCCATGGTCACGCGCATCTCCTTGGGCGGCGCTTGCACAGGCGCAAAGTTCACATGCGTGAGGCCGTAGATCATCAACACCGTCACGACGACCGCCGCCGCGATGAACACACCCATCGGCTGATGTTTGTGTTCCGCGTGCGCGGACGCCCACAGCGCGCCCTTCAAGGGTTCATGCGAATCGTTCATGACGGGTTCGGGCTCAGTGCTTGATGATGTACAGGTCTTCGCTGCGGTAGTGGTCCATCGGATTCTTCGTGGAATAACCGCCCACGTAGCTCTTCACGAGGCGCACGAGCGTGTATTGCAGGAGCGGCAGCATGGGATAGTCTTCCATTGCAACCTTGCCCGCTTCCGTTTGCAGCTTCAGGCGCGTGGCGGGATCGGTGGAGTTCGATGCTTCACGCATCAGCGCATCGGCTTTCGGATTGCAGGCCTGATTGTCGTTTTGCTCCGAGCCGCACTGAACCAGCGTCAGGAACGTGCTGGCGTCGTTGTAGTCGGCAACCCAGCCGTTGCGCGCAATCTGGTAATCGCCATCATGGCGCTTCTTCAGCAAGACCTTGAATTCCATGGCCTGGATGTCGGTATCGAGCCCGAGCTTGCTCTTCCATTCCGACGCCGCGAAGATCGCCATTTTCTTGTGATATTCGCTGGTGTTCATCGCGAACTGCAGCTTGGTGCCAGGCTTCACGCCCGCTTCGGCCAACAGTTTCTTGGCCTCTTCCACGCGCTTTGCCATGGGCCATGACGCCCAGTCGTAGGCGTTCACGTCCGCGCCCTTCACGCCCTTCACAATCACGCCATACGCCGGGATCTGGCCATCGGCCGTGACGCGTTGCGCTAGGATGTCGCGATCGATGACCATCGACAACGCCTTGCGCACGCGTACGTCTTTCAACAACGGGTCCTTGTTGTTGAACGAGTAGTAGCGCAAGCCGAGCATGGGCGCTGCGCGCATCTCGTTCGGATACTCCTGCTTGTAGCGCGCGAACGTGCCAGAGGGCAATTGGTAAACCCAGTCGTTGCCGCCCGACTCGTACTGCTTGACGTCCGTGTTCTCATCTTCGATAGGCAGGTACGTCACCTGGTTCAGTTGTACGTAGCCGGCATTCCAGTAATTCGGGTTCTTCGCGAGCACGAGCCGGTTGTTCACCTGCCAGTCTTTCAGCATGAACGCGCCGTTGCTGACGAGCTTGCCCGGCTTCGTCCAGTCCTTGCCGTTCTTCTCCATCGCGGCCTTGTTGATGGGGCCGAAGTTCGTGTTGGTCATCAGGTCAGGCAGGAACGGTACCGGGTACGGGGTCCTTATCTGCAGCGTATTCGCGTCGATCGCCGTCACACCAAGCGATGCGACCGGCTTTTTGCCCGCGACGATTTCCGTGCCGTTCAGCAGGAACATGCCATACGTGTTCGCATATGGCGATGCGGTTTTTGGATCGACGAGCCGCTGGGCACTGAAAACGAAATCTCCCGCCGTGACTGGTTCGCCGTTCGACCACTTCGCATTCTTTCGCAGATGAAAGATCCACGTGGTCGAGTCTTTCATTTCCCACTTCTCGGCGACGCCGGGTACCGTTTCACCGTCGGAGCGAACAGCAGTCAAGCCTTCGAAGAGATCTCGCGTAACGTTATTGGCCGGCACGGATTCGGCGACGTTCGGATCGAGCGTCTCGACTTCGCTGCCATTGTTGCGCACCAACTCCTGCTTCGCGGCGAGTTGCGTGCCGGGCGGGATGATGGCCGCGCTGGCGAGACTGGGGAGGATTGCGGCGCTGAAGAGACACGCGGCCAATAAAGTGGACGACCGGCGCGCAGGAAGAACGGATGAAGAAACGGACGAAGCGAAAAACATCAAGGAAACTCCCGGAATTCATGACTTGCCGCCAATGGCCAATGATCAGTGACTACTCGCGGTTGCAGCGGCCTTCGGCATGTCTCACACACTGAGCGGGACATGCCGAAGGTTTGGTTCAACTTTGTGATGGATCAGATCCAACGAACGCGCATGAAGACGGTCATTCGTCGTCGCTGCTCGGCGCGGTCTTGAACGAGAAGGTCACCTCGCCAACATACGGCTCGGCGTTCTTCTCGCACTTGTACGCCTTGGCTGCAGTCGTGACGGCTTCGTTGAAGACCGAAGTCGGCGGCGTCGTCTTCACGATCTTCACGGCGCCCACGCTGCCGTCCGGATTGATCGTCAGATGCGCGATCACGTCAGCCGAGATGCCGTCCTGCAGCGCCTTGCGCGGAATCTGCGGCTGCACGGACTGGCAGTGTCCACGGCCATCCACCACACCATGCAACGCAGGCGGCGCGACAGGCGCGGCGCCCGTTGCGGCCACTGGCGGACTTGGCGGCGAGTTGGACGGCGTGGTGGCCACGGCAGGCGCGTTGGCGGACGGATTCGCTGCAGCCGGGATCTGCGCTTCCTTCGGCGCGGGCGACGGTTTGGCCGGCGGCGGCTTGGGCGTGGGCAACGGCTTCGGCTCGACTTTCTTCGGCACCGGCTTTTGCGGCGTGGGAGCCGGCGGCGGCTCGAGCTTCTTCACCTCGGGCGGCGGCGGTGGCGGAGGCGGCGGTGGCGCCATGCGCACGCGCAGTTCTTTCGGCGGCGGCGGCGCGTCAGGGGTGAAGTTCACGTGCGAGAGACCGGCAATCAGCAACAGTTCGACGAGCAACGCGGCGCCGACCGCGACTTTCATCGATACCTTGCCGTCTTTCGATGCTCCCTTCGACGCCCACAGCGCCCCGTCCAGAGGCACGCGAGGCGTGCTGACCAGATGTACGGGAGCGTTCATGTCGTCGGATTCGTCGCCAGTGCTACAGAGCTGATACCGGCCGCGCGCACCAGGTCCATCACGTGGATGATGTTCTTGTAGCTCGTGCCTTCGTCGCCGGAGATGGCGACATCGACTTTCTTCGAATCGCTCACGAGGCCCTTCAGGCGCGTGGTGAGTTCGTCGGGCGTGATGGGCTTCGCGTCCAGGTAAAGCTCGTCGGTCTTCGTCACGCCGATCGATACCTTGATGGTCTGCTGCAACGCTTCGGCGGTACTGGATTGCGGCAGGTCCAGCTTGATGCCCGCACCCTGGATCATCTTGAGCGTGGCGAGCATGAAGAAGACCAGCAGGAACATCATGATGTCGATCATCGGGATGATCTCGATGCGTGCCTTCTCTTCCGCGCCCAGATAATGACTGCGGTGATTTCTACTCATCTCAAACCTCTTCTGTTTCCAAACGACATTGATGCATGCTGCAAACGGCTCGAGAGCCCTCTATGCAGCAACTCATGCGGCAATTTCAGGGCGCACGTCAGCGCTGCGGCGAACCGGCGCGGAGAAACGCGAGACCAGCAGCGACTTGATCAGGTCGAACTGATTGACCGTCATGCGGATGCGTTTGTTGAAGTAGTTGAGAAAGATCACGCAGATGATGGCAATGACAAGACCGCAGGCCGTGGCCGTCAGCGCATGGCCGATACCGCCCGTCACACCATTGGGATTTGCCGTGCCGCTCGCGCCGAGCACATTGAACGACTCCACCATGCCGATGATCGTGCCGAGCAGCCCGAGCAACGGTCCGAGCGTGACGGCGGTATCGAGCACCCACAGGTTACGGTCCAGACGCGGCATCTGAAACATGATCGCCTCTTCCACTTCGCGCTCGACGACTGCCTCGTCGCGGCCGCTGACCTTCATGGCCGTCTTCACGAGTTCGGCCTGCACGGTCGAGTCGTAATGCTTGACGAGCTTTGCGGCGTCTTCCGGATGATTGGCCTTCAGAAGTTTCAGATCGTGTTCGATAGTCTTGCCTGCGCGCACTGCTCTAGCGAAGAACACCAGACGCTCGATGATCACGGCCATGCCCAGCAGGAAGATGACGCCGAGAAGGGGAATGAGGCCCATCGACTGGACCGAATAATTAATGAGGGTATTCAGCACTGCGGACTCCGGTTAGGACAAAAGATGCTAATCATTTTGTGGATGACGGTATTTCTTAAAGCGGGCGGCTTCGTTTTCGACGCTACCCGCAAAAGCGCGACTCTCTAAGCAACGGCTATGCCAAGCGATAACCCGCTTTTGATCTGCTGCTCGTCCACCCTCATGCGGCGCCTTGATCTTACGGCGAATTTCCCGAATTAGAGAGGTGCGTCTTTTGTCACGCAGATTTCTGTTCGGTACCGCCAGGTCAATCTTGATCCTTCGGAATACGCTTAAAGCCTGCCATCAAGCTGACTTAACCCAATAAACCCTTTATTTGTGCACCGAATGATTACACTGGTGCTAATGAAAGCTTTGTGTAATATACATGCACGGGTCATCTTTTTGATTATCGATGATTCTACATACTCCCAAACCCTAGGCTGCCCCGTGCAGCTCAATCCCGCCATGGCAAAGAGTTTGCGCAGGGGTATTACATAAACGCATTGCTTATGTTTATACTGTGCACACACGCCGTGATAACCCCTCACAATTGCTTTCAAACCGTAATGCACAGTGTGATGCAATCTGTTCCCTTTCAAGGTGCAGCGATTGCACCACATTAATTAGACTAACTCCTCTAACTCACCTTACAAACAACAGCGCGCCAAAATAAAGGGTGTTATTGCGATCCGAAAAAGCCGTTTTACTTTAATCGCTAAACAGCAATTGGCAATAAAAAATAAAACGCATTCATTTCAAATTCTTACTGCAGAAATAAATGGCCGTATCCGGCTCTTCCGTTTAATCCCTTTCGCAAATTGGCATAACTCGTGCTCTTGGTGCAGCCGCTTATCAACGGCGCCTTTCAACACGATTGAGATTGCGCCTTGACTGACGATGTTCAAACGACGCAACCAGCGTTTAGCGCGCCCCGCAATAAAAAGCGTCGACAAACATCGCATGACCGGTCCGTGCAACTCGCACGAGCCGGCCGGTTGGTTCGATCAAATATGCTCACTGACAAGAGGGAGAGCACGTGAAACAGAAGAGATTGGTAACGGCGATCAAGGGCATCATTGGCGCCGAACTCGTGCTGAGCGCCGCATTCATTCCGATGGCGCACGCACAGACCGTCGACCAGAGCGGCACAGGCGGCGCGTCGGGTACGACTTCCACAACGGCCACGACACCCGCTGCAGCGACGTCCGCGGCTCCGACCAAGCTTGAAAAAGTGGAAGTCACGGGCTCGCTGATCCGTACGTCGGACAAGGTAGGCAACACGGAAGTCCAGACTGTGACAGCCAAGGAGATCGAACAAAGCGGCTACACCACCGTTGCCGATTTCTTGCGCGGCGTGTCGGCAAACTCGGCCAGCAGCTGGTCGCAATCGACGATGAACAGCACCGCTCCAGGCGGCGCCGGCATTGCATTGCGTGGCCTGTCCGAGAAATACACGCTGGTGCTGGTCGACGGCCAGCGCGTCGCCAACTACGCGCAAGCGGTGAACTTCACCGACACATTCTTCGACATCAACACGATCCCGCTGAACACCATCGACCGGATCGAAATCGTGAAGACGGGTGCGGTATCGCAGTACGGTTCGGACGCCATTGCGGGCGTGGTCAACATCATCACGAAGAAGAATTTCCAGGGCTTCCAGATCGACAGCCAGCTCGGCAAGGCACAACATCCGGGCGATGCACAAGGCAGCTTCAGCGTGCTCGGCGGCTTCGGCAATCTTGCTACGGACCGCTTCAACGTCACGGGTTCGGCGAGCTGGTTTCGCGATTCGGGCTCGACCCTCGCTGACCGCGACATGACCAGCAGCCAGGACTTCACGCGCTTCGGCGGCAACAACCTGCCGGCCGGCAACAACCAGCAGAGCTTCTGGACCCAGCCGGACGGCACCAACGTCCCGCTCAACCCCTGCCCGCCGAACACCACGACCGGCCGGACCGCCGGCAGCACGTGTACCTACAACACGGCGCATGACTACTCGCTGGTTCCGTCGACCACACGCCTGAACGCCAAGGTGCGCGGCACGTTCCAGATCAACGACGACATGCAGGCGTACGCCGAGTTCTGGGGCAGCCGCGACGAGACCGTGCAGTACGGCGGCCTGCAGTCGGCGAGCAGCTTGTCCAACGTGTACAACCCGCAGAGCAACAGCATCTCGCCGCTCAACCGCACGGTGCCGGGCGGCAATCCGTTCAACCCGTTCGGCGTCGATACCCCGATCAACTACACCTTCCCGACCGCGGGCGTGGGCGTGGACACGGTCTCGACGTTCTGGAAGGCGTCGACCGGGATCAAGGGATCGTTCACCACGCCGAAGCTGGGCGACTGGGACTGGTCAGTCGATGCAGGCCATTCGCAAAGCACGGTGGACAGCCACTTCTACAACTCGCTGGATGTGGCGGGCTGGCAGAACGTGCTGCAAAACGGCGGGTACAACTTCCTGAACCCGGGTTCCACGCCGAACGGTCTGGACGGCGTGTTCCATGACGACTACCAGCAGGCCATCACGAAGCTCGATACGGTCAGCGCGAAGACCTCGACATCGAACCTGTTCACGCTGCCCACAGGCAACGTTGGCCTGGGTCTCGGTACCGAGTTCCGTCACGAAAGCTCGATCATCAACCCGCGCACGTATTCGTCGCTGGGTATCGTCTCGCCGGCGCAGATCCAGACGGTGGACGGTTCGCGCAACGTGGCGGCCGTGTTCTACCAGGTCGAGATTCCGATCATCCGCGCATTGACGTTCACGCAGTCGGGCCGCTATGACCACTACAGCGACTTCGGCGGCGCGTTCTCACCGAGCTTCGCATTGCGCTATCAGCCTGTGCAGGCATTCACGACCTTCGCGTCGTTCAGCCGCGGATTCCGTGCACCGACGCTGGTCGAAAACTCGCAGGCTTCATACACGGGTCACCAGAACCTGACCGACCCGTACGATCCGCGTGGTCCGACCAAAGCCTTCACGACCGAGTTCACGAACGGCAACCCGAACCTTCAGCCTGAGCACACGAAGAACTACAACATCGGCTTTCAGTTGTCGCCGGATGCTACGTCGGATATCGGCGCAGGCTTCTACAAGGTGCGCATCGACGGTGTGATCGGCACGGAAGATCCGGTCGCGGAACTTGCAGCCAACGACCCGAGCCAGGTGATTCGCAACCCGGACGGCACGCTGCGCTACATCACGTCGCAGTTCATCAACCTGGGCTCGCTCGATACCGATGGCTTCGACTTCAACTGGCGCAAGACGGTCGGCACGCCGGTCGGTTCGTTCACGCTGTCCGGTGACTGGGCCTACGTGTGGCACTTCAAGCTCCACAGCCCGGGCGCTGCAACGGCAGATTTTGCCGGCAACAACCTGGCGCTTAACCAGCCGTTCGGCGCATCGAATCCGCGCTGGAAGGGCAACACGGACCTGACCTGGGATTACCACAAGTTCACGACCACGCTCACCTGGCAATACACGGGTCCGTACACGAACGCGATTGCGGATATCAACGGGGACACGCCGTTGTCGGTGGCGTCGTATAGCCAGTTCAACCTGTTCACGAGCTATCGCGGCTTCAAGAACTGGACGATCTATGCGGGCATCAACAACCTGTTCGACAAAAAGCCGCCGTTCGATGCCGAATGGACCTCGGGTGCAGACCTGACCGGCTACGACCAGTCGCTGTACACCGACGTGGGCCGCTTCTTCCAGATCGGGGCGACGTACCGGTTCAAGTAAGTTGCTTGAGTGTTTCTCCGGCGTCATGGCCGGATCTGTCCGGGGCACGGAAGTTTTTCGTGTCCCGGACAGTGCGTTTACGGGTACTGGTTTTCATCGCCGCCAGCCCAGACCATTCGGATGCCGAAGTAGTCGCCGTTATCCGCCACGTGAGCGTCACTATCGGCCAGGTTATGTGCGCAAGCCCACACAGCCGTTGATGCCGCCCCATGAAAGTGTCGCCGATGCGCATCAATGCGGCCTACAAAACATACCGAGGTACTAACTTCTGAACTAATTGCACTATTCTTATATGAACAATCCGGCTCGCCTGATCGCTATCGAGCCGGCATAGACACCTGCCCAGAGGGCTTCGGCATGAGCCTGTTATCTTTTCGCGCGCCAGTCCTGTATGCGGCCTGCCATCATTGCGGCAATGCGCTGACCCACGGCGAACCTGAATGCCCGCATTGCGGCACGAACCAGTCACGCGCACTGCGTACAGTGGGTGCGCCCAATTCGGTCGACTACGGCAACAACGTCGTGCTGATGCCCGGCCGCATGCTCGTTCCCTACCCGAGCGTCCCCGACGAACTCGATACCGCGATGAACATCGCGCGTGAAAGAAAACGCGTGTTGAAGCGCGTCGCGTTCTATCTGGCAAGCGCCGGGATGCTTGCGATGGCGCTGGGGCTGGCCTATGCACCGGCGCTGAGATCGCCCGTTGTGCAGCGGCTCGCGGCGTTGCCCGAGCCCGCGACACGCAAGGCGGTGGTCGCCCCGATCGTGCCTGTTGCGCCTGAGGACAATGCGGACGTTGCCGCTGCGGCGAGCGCAACGGTGCTTGCGGCGGCGAGTGCGCCGGCCGTTCAAGCGGTCACGCCAGCGCCTCAAGCGGTTGTATCGACGGTTGCGCAAGCGACGGTCGCGCCGCCCCAGGTCGCGCCTGCGATCGTGCCGTCGAAGCCGGCAAGCCAGCCAGTTGCGCCTGTGGTTGTGAAGCAAGCCGCCGTGGACAAACCGGCGACCGTCACACAGCCTACGGTAATAGCACCCAAGCCCGTTGCGCCGCCTGTCGTTGCGATTGCATCGCCGGAGCCGACGCTCGATACAAGCCCCTCTGTCTCTGCAATGGCAATCAGCGCGCTGGCAGTGGCGGAAGCGCAGGCTCACGCGTTCAACGACACAGTCTCGGACACTTACAGCAAGCTGCTCGCATTGGCTGAAACAACGATCCATCCGGCGCCGGCACCGGTATCGGTGCCTGAGGAAACCACGTTGGCGAGCAAGCCTGAGACCGTCGTCGCGCCAAGCCCGGCGGCTCTTCAAAGCAAATCGGCAGCAGTTGCCAAGGCCGTCGTCCCTGCACCCGTGGTCACCGCAAACACCACCACAATCACGCCAACAGTCAGCCAGGCGCCAGCCAAAACACCTGCTGTGATCGCGGCCGCAGCACCGGTCCGTCCCGCGCCGCCCGTCCCCAACCCGACGGCTACTGCCGATGTCCCTATCGCGAGCCACGCGCCGGAACCCTCCGCGCTGACTGAGAACGGGCTGCCGCGCATGTCGACGGCGCCCATCTCGCCCGCCATGACCGCCGAACGTCCGCCTGCCGGCAGTCCCGGCGAGACGCTGTACATCGCGCGTCTGGCGCTGCTTACGAACGACCTGAGCGCCGCGCGCAAGAATCTTGCAGAAGTGCCTTCGTCAATGGCCAACGATGTCGAAGCAAAACGCATCCGCGAAGAACTCACGCAGCGTGAAAGCGCACGCGATACCGCCATGCAACACGCCCGCGCCTGCGACGCTGCGTCGTCATGGCGCTGCGCACGCCGTTACGCGAAGGAAGCGACAACGATCGACGCCAGCTATCCGGACTCGCGCGTCCTGCTCAAGCGTGTGAATTTCAAGGCAGCACAGGCGAAGAAAGCCGCCGATGCCGCCGCCGCGCTTCAGGCCGCGGAGAATGCAGCGCACCCGCCAGTGCATACGGCGCCGATCCGCGAGGCTGTTGCGGTGTCCGCGGCCCCGCGGGTTGTCACGCCGAGCGCAGCGCTACAGAACACCTATATCGCGCCGTCATCGCAGTCAAGCGGCAACAGCGCACCGCATCTGTTCGCATCGCCACCCGTGCGCGCAACTCACGAATCACACGTGATTCATGACGCACGCGAAACGCGCCCGATCGTCGAAACACGCGAACCCATCGTGGTAGCGGCGCCCGCGAAAAGTCCGGAGCCGGCGGAACCGGAGTCACGCGTGTTCGGCGGTGGCGTACCCATCCGCCCACCTGGCCGCGGCGATGCACATTGACGCTTCACAGGGACGCTAATTCGCCGGGATCGTCACGATCGGCGTCTTGGCGTCCTGATTGGATTCCGCGAGAGCCATCAGCATCTGCACCACGGTGAACGCGTACTTCGAATCGAAATCCCCCCGGTCGATCCAGTATTGCGAAGGCCCGTACTGGATATCGATGTATGCATCCTCCGGCGGTTTCTTGCCGACATGAACCACGATCGTCGGCCGCGTCTCCACACCGATCAAGCCGATGGTCGGCTTCGTCGAGCCATGCTCCACGAGTTCCTTCGGCACATCGACTTGGGCGCCCAGGTCGGTGAGGATGCCGAGCACGGAGCGCGTGACCATTGGAATGCGTTCGCCGCGCAGGGCCGATTGCCCGTAGACGACTTCATACGTTTTGGTCTTCGGCGATAATTTCAGCAGCCGGCGCACGAGCATCAGATCCTTCGACGTCTCCTCGTTCTCGCCGCTCGTGGTCGCGCCGAGCGTGATGTACACGCGGCTCACGTGGTCTTCATCGCGCGTTTCCACGTTCAACTGACCGGCGAGCTGAAGCCGCCGGAACGCCTGGATAAGTTCAAAGAAACCGACGCTGCCGTTCGCGTTCGGGCCGCCCATCGCGTTTGCATTCTGCAAACCGCCAATGGATTGCGCGGTTATACGCAGCAACAAGTCGATGGGAATTGCGCTTTCAGCCAGCGGCAGCACGAGCCCAGGCGCGAGCGGACGAATGTATGCGGTGGCGAAAGCCTGGCCGGTCGTCGGTGTGAAGGTGAACGTGGGATGGTTCGAGTAAGACACGCTGCCCGTTGCGGCGGCAAAGTTCTGCGTGGTATCGCCGGCGCTGAAGGTGGAACCGGCGGTGGCATCGAAGGTGTATGCGGCGATGATCTGGCTGACGCTCAGGAATGCTGGCGAATCAGCGAAGCGGATGCCCACGAGGGCCGCAAGTATTTCGCGTTTTTTCGCTTCACCAAGGGCTCTCGCGTAATCGACCTGATCGGCCTTGAGCCGTTTCGGACCGATGGCGGAACAGCCTCCAGCGGTAATGCAGACGCACAACATAGCGGACAGAAGGGCTTTTCTTCTCATTCAGCTTGGGCCACGGTAGTGCGGGCAGCACAGCGCCGCCCGGCGAACCGCTGCCGCTGCAACTTTCATTCCCCGACCCGCAATTCCTCTGCAGAAACGCTGCGGATTACTGCGGCGTGGACGGCGACATTTTCTTGCTTGAGCTAGTAGAGCCCGTCGCACCGGAGCCGTACGTAGCCTTCTCTGCACGCTGGATATCGTTCGGATAGCTGGGATCGTTCGCTGTTGGCTGGTAGCCGTGCGCTTCGAGGTTCTTCAAATCCGCCTTCTCTGACGCCCGCGTCACCGGCGCATTGTTGGGCTGCGCAGTTTGTGCCTGGGCCGACGCGACCGTTGCAATAGTCAGCGTCATGGCTACAAAACTCGTACTTACAAGATGAAATTTCGACATGGTGGCCTCCGGGCTATAACCATCAAAGCGCATTGCGCGTGCCCGACCTACTGGCCGGTCTGGCCATGTTCGGCGTTGACCTTGCTCTGCGCTTTTTGCAGATCCTCGGGGTATTCGTTGTGATCCGAACCCGGGTTATAGCCGTTCTTCTCCAGTTCGCCCAGCTCCGCCGAGTTCTTCGCGCGCACCGCTTTCCTGTCGGCCTTGCGTTGCGCTTTCTGGGCCTGTTTCGACATCGGCTGCGCAGCCGATGCGGCGTCCGCGCTCTGGGCGAAAGAATCGGGCGTGGCGCCCACGATGATTCCCAGTGACGCAAGCAGTGTGATCGATGCAATCCGGACGCGTGACATGACGGCGGTCTCCCAGTGGAAAGCACGCCGTCGTGAAGCCGGAAATTATCGATACCGGCCGTCGAGGCGTTATGGATTCAATCGCGCAGCCGCACGCTTGACGATCTCCGTGCGAATTGCGCGCCCTGCTTCACCACGATTCCACACAAGGTCGAATACTGCCTTCGGCGCGGTGTCGGGCGTACCGGAATCGAAGGGCGGCGCGGGCGCGTATTCCAGTTGAAGCTGGATGGCTTGCGCCTCGGTCTCACCAATCAAATCGGTCAATAGCGTCAGCGCAAAATCGATGCCCGCCGTCACGCCCCCTCCGGTCATCAGATTCCCGTCCTGCACCACGCGCGCCTTGACAGGAATCGCGCCGAACTGATTGAGCAAATGATGAAGCGCCCAGTGCGTGGTTGCACGGCGCCCGCGCAGCAATCCGGCTGCGCCGAGAACCAGTGCGCCCGTGCAGACCGACGTCACGAAACGCGCGTTCGCAGCCTGCCGCTTGATGAAGTCGAGCGCGGGCTCGTCTTCCATCAGTTCGCCAACACCAATGCCACCCGGCACGCAGATCACGCCGAGCTGCGGGCAGTCGGCATAGGTGATGGAGGGCGTGAGCCACAGTCCGCTGCTCGATTTCACGGGCTCGAGCGTCTTGTTGATCAGATGGACCTGCGTGCCGGAAACGGATGCAAAGACATCGTGGGGACCGGTCAGATCCAGTTGCTGGACCCCGGGGAAAACAAGGAAGCCGATATGCAGAGTCATGGTGAAAAGCCCTACGAAAAAGGTGGACGATCGAACTGGACGCCTTGACGATACCCCGCTACGATTTGGCGTAATAGTCAATTAACCCTCGTTTCACGCCAACTTAGTTTTCCAGGCCATAGATGAATCGCACGCCTCGCCGTATTGATATTTACGCATTTCCCGACGTCCAGTTACTCGATGTCTCAGGCCCGCTGCAGGTTTTTGCATCGGCGAACGAACTCTCGATTGCGGCGGGATTCAGCGCGCCTTACGTGCCACGGGTCATCGCCGCGATTTCGGGTGAGGTCCACAGCACTGCCGGACTTGGGCTCGTTGCGCATCCGTTGCCGGCGGCAGACGAACCGACCGATACGTTGATCATCGCGGGCGGCCGGGGCGTGCATGCGGCATCGAAAGATGCGGCGCAGGTCGCATGGGTAAAGGAACGCGCGTCGCAAGTGCGGCGAGTGGCGTCGGTATGTACGGGCGCGTTCCTGCTCGCCGCCGCGGGTCTGCTCGACAGACGCCGCGCCGTCACGCACTGGGCGCATTGCGAACTGCTTGGCGAACGCTACCCGGACGTGCTCGTGGACGCTGCGCCGATCTTCATCCGCGACGGCGCGGTGTGGACGTCGGCGGGCGTGACAGCGGGCATCGATCTCGCGCTTGCGCTAGTCGAGGATGACCTCGGCCGCGCACTCGCACTCGATGTCGCCCGCGAACTCGTGGTGTTTCTCAAGCGTCCCGGCGGCCAGGCGCAATTCAGCGCGACGTTGTCGCTGCAAACAGCCGGTGACCGTTTTGGCGAATTGCATGCGTGGATCGCGGAAAACATGGCGTCGGATTTATCGATCGCGACGCTCGCCGAACGCGCCGGCATGAGCGAGCGCAGTTTCGTGCGGCACTACAGGGCGCAAACCGGCGTGACGCCCGCGCGCGCGATCGACCAGTTGCGTCTTGAAGCAGCACGGCGCCTGCTCGGCGACACCGCATTCCCCATCAAACGGGTCGCGGCGCGCTGCGGGTTTGGATCCGAGGAAACCATGCGGCGCAGCTTCTTGCGCTCGACAGGCGTATCGCCGCAGGCATACCGCGAGAGATTTTCGGCTTACGGCGGAGATCCGGATTCGGGGACGCAGTCATAAAGCAACGCGGCGGTGCAACAAACTATACAAAGCCGAAATTCCGCGGGTTGCGCCGTGCCATCGCCTTGAAAAGTGGGGATAATGCTGCATTGCGCACGCTTTAACCCATATTTCCCGCCCCATGTCCATTATCGATATCCCGAACGATCCGCTGGGCCGTGTCATCGCCCCATATGGCGCCGGTCCGGCCGAAGTTGCGCTTGCTGTCGGCGGCCTGGCAATTGGCACGGGCGAATTCGCTTCGATGACCATACTGCCGATCATCGCGCACGGCCTCGATACATCCCTGCCCACCATGGGCCACATCATCAGCGCGTATGCGCTCGGGGTGGTGATCGGCGCGCCGCTCATCACCATCTTTTTTGCCAAGATCCCGCGCCGCGCCATGCTGATCGGCCTGATGCTGATGTTCGCGTTCGGCAACCTGCTAAGCGCGCTCGCACCGAATTACACGCTGCTGCTGGTCGCGCGCTTTATTTCGGGCGTGCCGCACGGCGCGTATTTCGGCGTGGCCGCGTTGACGGCGGCGTCTCTCGTGCCGCCCGACCGCCGTGCGCGGGCCGTCGGACGTGTGATGCTTGGATTGACCATTGCGAATATTTTCGGCGTGCCGCTCGCGACGTGGCTCGGCCAATGGCTTGGCTGGCGCGCGGATTTCCTGCTCGTCGGCACGCTCGGCATTCTCACGATGATCGGCGTGCGCGTGTTCCTCCCGCCCATTCATGCAGGCGGCGCCACGCCCCGGCGCGAACTTGGCGTGTTCCGTCGCGCGCAGGTCTGGCTGACGCTTTCGGTGATCGCAGTGGGCTTTGGCGGACTGTTCGCCGTCTACACCTACATCACGCCCACGCTGCTCAACGTGACGCATGTCGCGCCGTGGCGGGTGCCCCTGCTGCTTGGCGCGCTGGGCGTCGGCATGACGGCCGGCAGCCTGATCGGCGGCGTGCTCGCCGACAAATCGCGCCTCTGGACCATCTTCGGCATGCTGATCTGGAACGCGGCGGCGCTGGCGGCGTTCGCGTACACATCGGCTAACGAATGGACCGCGACGCTCAATCTCTTCGCCATGGGACTCGGCATTGCGGTTGTCCCCGCCGTGCAGACGCGCCTGATGGATGTGGCCGGCGACGCGCAGACCGTGGCCGCCGCGCTCAACCATTCGGCCTTCAACATCGCCAATGCGCTTGGCGCGTGGGCCGGCGGCGTGGTCGTTGCGCTCGGTTTCGGCCTCGAAGCCACCGGCTGGACGGGCGCGATCCTCGCGTGCGGCGGCATCGTGCTGCTGGGCGTTTCTGTTGCGGTGGAGCGGCGCTCGCTGCTGCCCGGCCCGCGCACAGCGGGCGCATACGCCGAATAAGTCTCCGGCCGTATCCAACTCCTTTTGCACGTCGCATAATGCGGCTCTTGACGCTGGCCGAATAACAGGCCCGCAACGATTCCTTACGGAGTCCCTCAAGCCGAATGCCGCATTTGCCGTAAATACACCTAAGTCCGGCAATTTAAGGGGTGCTTGCTCAGACACCTTGCGAGCCGGTTATTTACGTCGACATCGAACAAAAGTGAGTCAAGAGCCGGCTAACGCCGCCGGCTCGCAGCGCCGATGAACGTCCATTCCGACAAGCTGGCCACGCTCGTGGCGGATGAAAGCGGCGATGCATCCGTCGCGGCCGTCGCACGCCCTGCGCCCGATGCGCCCATGCGTGCAACGATGGATACGTGCATCGATTCGCTGTTGCGCAACGCCGCCACGCTCGCCGATACACCCTGCTGGGCCTGGTATCAGCCCGGCGCCGGCATGCACCTCGCGGCGCAGGGATCGCTCGACAATGCTTGGCCCGCCGTTCTTTCCGTCGACGAGTTTCACGCCTACTGCACAACTTATCGCCTGTGTCTCTGGCCAACCGGCAGCGGCGAAAACATTCTTGGCTGGCTGCTCGCACCGGCTGCCGAAGCGGCGAACCGCACACTGGCCGACTTCGCGCGAAGTCTCGGCGAGGCATTGCAAACCGATGCTCTCGCGCGCGCCCAGACCACGCAGCGCGTGCTCTACGAGATCGCGTATCTCGCGAGTTCGGTGCGCGATCGTTCCGAATTCCTGCTCGGCGTGCATCGGCAACTTGCAACGCTGATCGATGCAGAAAACTTTTATCTCGCGCTCTACGACCCCTCGAACAACGAGATCACGTACCCGTATTACGTCGATGTCATCGATACCTGCGCGCTCGATCCCGCCGCCTACGACACGCTCGATCCGTCGTGCCTGTCGCTCACCGGCCAGGTTCTGACCACGGGCCAGCCGCTCCTGATCGATGCCGCCGGCATTGCCACGGCCGAAACCGAAGGACGCTTCTTCTGCGTGGGCGACCGTCCGGAATTCTGGATGGGCGCGCCGCTCAAGAACGCATCCGACGAAGTGTTCGGCATGATCGCGATGCAGGTCTACCACGTCGCGCGAGTCTATAGCGTGGAGGATCGCGCGCTCTTCCTGGTGGTTGCGCGGCACGTGGCCATGGCGCTCGACCGGATCCTGCATCGCGCGGATCTCGAGGAGACCGTGTCGCGGCGGACGGCCGAACTGTCCGAAGTGAACCGCGCGCTGCGCCTTGAAATCGCGGAACGAAAACGCGCCGAGCATTTGCAGGGCGCGTTGTTCCAGATCGCCGAGTTGTCGAGCCGGCATGGCGACATGCTGGAGTTTTTCCGCAGCCTGCACGGGATCGTTGGCGAGTTGCTGTATGCACGAAACTTCTACGTCGCGCTGGTCGATATTGCTTCGGAGAACGTGTCGTTCCCCTATTACGTCGACGAACTCGTGAACACCATTCCGGCTCCGCGACGCGGCCGGCGCGGCCTCACCGAATACGTGATTCGCGAACGCCGTCCATGTCTGGTCGATCTTGCCGAAGCCGAATGGCTCGTGGACACGGGCGAGATTGAAAGTGCGGGCGAAAGCATCAAACTGCGTTCCTGGCTCGGCATTCCGCTGTTCGACGGCGACCAGGTGCGCGGTGTGCTCGCGGTGCAAAGTTATTCGTCTCGCGTGCGCTATTCGAAGCGCGACCAGGAGTTGCTGACCTTCGTATCGCGCCATATCGATACCGCGCTGTCGCGGCGCAGCGCGGCCGAAGCGCTGCACGCGGCTAACCTCGAACTCGAGGAGCGCGTGCAGAACCGCACCCGCGAACTCGACGACGCCAACGCGCGCCTGCAACACGAGAATTCGCACGATGCGCTGACTGGACTTCCCAACCGCAGTCACATGCTGCACCGGTTGCAGCAGGCATGGCGCGATCATCATCGCGACGGCGAGCAACTGGCGGTGATGTTTATCGACCTTGACCGGTTCAAGGTCGTGAACGACAGCCTCGGCCATCATTTCGGCGACCTGCTGCTGGTGCAGGCCGCGAGCCGTCTGCGCGGCTGCCTGCGCGACACCGACCTGCTCGCGCGGCTCGGCGGCGACGAGTTCGCGGTGCTGTCGCCGGGTGCATCGCTTGAGACCGCGGTGGATATTGCCGAGAGGATTCTCGCCGCGTTCGACTTGCCGTTTCACATTGATGACCATGTGGTTTTTTCATCGTGCAGCATTGGCATCGTGAGCCCGGACGAGCAGTTTCACAAGGAACCCGCCGACCTGCTTCGCGACGCCGATACCGCCATGTATCGCGTGAAGAACGGTGGACGCGACAGCTTCGTGGTCTTCAACCATGAGCTTCGGCGGGAGGTATCGGACCAGGTCGAACGCGAGGGCGCGCTGCGCAATGCGCTCAAACGCGACGACGAACTCGTACCCTACTTCCAGCCCATCGTCTGCGCGAGGTCGGGTCAACTCGTTGCGCTCGAAGCATTGATCCGATGGCGCCAGCCCGACGGCAGCGTCATCGCGCCCGGCGAATTCCTGCCGGCCGTAGAGGGTCTGCGCCTGATCGGGCGGCTCGACCTCTACATGCTCACGCGCGTGGCGATCATCCTCGCGCAGCCCGAGCATGCTGACTGGCCGCCGGTCCACGTGAACTGTTCGAGCTACAGCATGACGCGGGCCGAATTTGCCGACGATGTCCTCGCGCTGCTCGCGCGTCATGGCGTGGCGCCCTCGCGCATTTGCCTTGAACTGACGGAAGGCGCGCTCGTTGCCGAACCCGATCTCGCACGCCGTTCCATGCAGCGTCTCGCCGATCACGGCATGTCGGTCGTGCTCGATGACTTCGGCGCCGGGTTTTCATCGCTGAGTTATGTGCATCAGTATCGCTTTAGCGGCTTGAAGATCGACCGGTCGTTCATCTTCGAGCTGACTACGAGTCCGCGCAGCCGGGCAATCGTGCGTGCCATCGTGCGGATGGCGGAGTCGCTCGACCTGACCGTGGTCGCGGAAGGCGTGGAAGACGCGGCGACGCTTGCCGTGCTGTGCGAGATGGGCGCGGCGCAGGCGCAGGGTTATTACTTCGCCCGTCCCATGCCATTGGAAGACCTCCTGCTCACCACGCTCGCGCCGCGCCTGCAGGTGCTGGCCCAGGAACCCTGACCGTATGCCAGTCGATGCGCTGCGCCGACAGTTCTTGTTGCTCGCCGCGAGTGGCACATTGCTGCCCTTCGCGGCCCGCCAGGCCTACGCACAGACATCCACGATGAACAAGCGCGCGATTCCATCGACGGGAGAAATGTTGCCCGTGGTCGGCTGCGGCACATGGCGCACCTTCGATGTGGGCAACGACCCTGCAGCCCAGGCCCGGCTCGCGGACGTGCTGCAGATTCTCTTCGATAACGGCGGCTCGGTCATCGATTCATCGCCCATGTATGGCTCTTCGGAAGCCGTCGCGGGGTCGGTGCTGACACGCATCGACGGACACAAGCGCGCGTTCGTTGCAACCAAGGTCTGGACCGAGGGACGCGATGCCGGCATCGCGCAGATGGAGAACTCCTTGCGTCTCTGGCAACAGCCGCGCATCGACCTGATGCAGATCCACAACCTGCTCGACTGGCAGACGCAACTCGCCACGCTGCGCGACTGGAAAGCGCGTGGACGGATTCGTTATATTGGTGTGACGCATTACACGTCGAGTGCCTTCGGTGAAGTGGAAGCAGTGATGCGCTCGGAGAAGATCGATTTCGTGCAGATCAACTACGCCGCCGATGACCGCGCGGCCGAGGAGACCTTGCTGCCGCTGGCGAAGGAACGGGGCATTGGTGTGATCGTCAACCAGCCTTTTGGCGGCGGCGGTCTGCTTGGGCGGCTGAAAGACAAACCCGTGCCCGAGTGGAGCAAGGAGATCGGATGCACGACGTGGGCGCAACTGCTCCTCAAGTTCGTGCTCGCGCATCCGGCAGTGACGTGCGTGATTCCCGGGACCGGCCGGCCCGAATATATGCGTGACAACGTGCGCGCGGGGTTCGGTAGTTATCCGGATGAAGGGATAAGAAGGCGGATCGCGGAACTGGCCGCTTGATCAAGCCTACCCCGGTTCACGCGCCTTATCCGCCACCGCCCTTGCAACCGGAAGCACTTGCTCATCCGCCGGCTGCTTCGACTCCGATACCTGCTTGAGCAGATTATCCGCCGCCGGCTCGATCACGTCGGTAAGCGGTTTCGGGAAAACGCCAACTGCCAGCACGAGGATCGCCAGCGCACCGAGCGTCACGAACTCGCGCGTGCCGAGGTCAGGCAACTTCGCAACGCGATCGTTCCCAAGCGGTCCATAGATCGTGCGCTTGTACATCCATAGCGTGTACGACGCGCTCAGCACGAGCGTGGTGCAGGCGAGTGCACCAATCCAGAAGTTGAACTTGATCGCGCCCATGATCACCATGAACTCGCCGACAAATCCCGACGTGCCCGGCAAGCCGACGTTGGCCATCGAAAACAGCATCATGAAAACGGCGAAGCGCGGCATCACATTGGCGACCCCGCCGTAAGCATGTATGGAACGCGTGTGCATGCGCTCCCACAACATGCCGATACCCAGAAACATCGCGCCCGAAACAAAACCGTACGAGATCATTTGCACGATCGCGCCGTCGAGACCGATCTGGTTGAACAGGAAGATGCCGAGCGTGACGAGACCCATGTGCGCGATCGCGGAATATGCGAGCAGCCGGCTCATGTCGGTCTGCGCCAGCGCGACGAGACTCGCATAGATCACCGCAATCAGCGACAACACGATGATGGTCGGCGCAAAGAAATGCGCGGCGTCGGGCGTGACCGGCAATGAAAACCGGATGAACCCATAAGCGCCGAGCTTGAGCATGCCGAGCACCACGGACGCGCCCGTAGGCGCTTCGAGATGCACTTGCGGCAACCATGTGTGGATGGGCCACATCGGCACCTTGACGGCGAACGCGGCAAAAAATGCGATGAACAGCAAGACCTGCGTCGTGAAGCCCAGGGGCAACGCCTGCCATGCCGCAAGATCGAATGTATGCGAGCGATGAAACAGGTACAGCATCGCCATCAGCAACATGAGCGAGCCGCCGAGGGAAAAGAAGAAGAACCTGAACGCCGCCATCGCGCGGTCCTTGCCGCCCCACGAACCGATCAACAGGTACATCGGGATCAGCGTTGCTTCGAAGAATATGAAGAACAGCATGCCGTCGAGCGACGTGAACACACCCACCATCAGCCCGGACAAGAACATGAACGACGCGAGGTACTGGCTGCACCGTGTCCTGATCGCAGACCACGATGCAAGCACCACGATCAGCGTGGTGAATGCGGTGAGCACCGTCAGCCACATGGAGATGCCATCGACGCCGAGATGGTAGGAAATGTCGAAATCGGGCAGCCAGTTGATCCGCTCGACGAACTGCATGGAGGAAGAATGCTTGTTGAACGCGGCGATCAACGGCAAGGTAATGGCAAAGCTCAGCGCAGCGCCGGCAAGTGCAAGCCAGCGGGCAGGCATGGGATTGGCGTCTGAGCCGATCGCCAGGATCGCCACGCCGAAGGCCATGGGAATCCAGATTGCGAGACTGAGCAGCGGTATGGAGTGCATCTTCTTGATCGACCTTGGGAAACTGCGGTAACTGGACACATTGCAGAACCGCTGCGCCCGTGGCATGACCCCGCGCTGCAATCGGCGGCGCAATCATAGAGACGTTAAAAAGTGCGCGCATCTCCATTTAATCTTTCAGATTCCTTTCAGATTCGGCATTGACCCCGTCATCCCGGACGCCCTCCCAGATGCCGCCTTCGGACTAAATCATTGATGCACTAGGTAAAAACCCTTAATACATTTATGGGTCAAAAGTAATGGAAATGAAACAAAGTGAATAACCGTCCATTCGGTCTTTCTATTTGATGCGACACTATGCCGCAGTCAATTAACGCTAATTTCAACGCGTAATATTTCGTGATAAACAATCCATACGAAATTCACCAAAACTTGGATGTCAATAAAGCTGCGACACCGCGCCGCAGTTTTTCGAGGGCAATTCATTTTTGCGGAAATTGGCACTAATCGTATCGATTCCGAAACGTTACCCTTCGGTCCGGAATAATAAAAATAATGGCGGAGACTGGAGATCCGACCTTCGGGGTTTATATAGATGAATGTAAAACGTTTAAAACCAATCTGTAATTATCTTCCTGCCCTTGCTTCGTTTCTCGTGTCTGGCTGCGATCTCGACGTTTTGAATCCCAAAGGCAGTGTTGGCGTAGCCGAGAAGTCGCTGATCGTGGATTCGACCATTGCGATGCTCATCGTGGTCGTGCCGGTGATTGCGCTGACGGCGTGGTTCGCCTGGCGGTATCGGGCATCGAACAAGACGGCGGCATACCTGCCGAAGTGGGCGCATTCCAACAAGATCGAAGTAGTGGTCTGGACGGTGCCGACCCTGATCATTGCGTATCTGGCCATATTGACGTGGAACAGCACTCACGCTCTCGATCCATATAAACCACTTCAATCTCAAATCAAGCCGATTAACGTGGAAGTCGTGGCGCTCGACTGGAAATGGCTGTTCATTTATCCGGATCTGGGTATTGCCTCAGTTAATCAACTTGAGTTTCCAGTTGGCACACCGGTTAATTTCCGGATCACATCTGACTCAGTAATGAATTCGTTCTTTATCCCGCAATTGGGCGGCCAGATTTACGCGATGGCGGGCATGCAGACCCAACTGCATTTAATGGCAAATGAAGCCGGTGACTACGCGGGCGAATCCGCGAACTTCAGCGGCAGAGGATTTTCGGATATGAAATTCCGCGCCATTGCGACATCGAATGCCGACTTTGAATCCTGGGTTCGCAAGGTGAAGGCATCGCCAACGCCACTCGACGCCGACGTGTACGGCGCCCTCGCCGCGCCAAGCGAAAAGAATCCGGTCGCCTATTACTCGCATGTCGGTCCGGTTTTGTTCAACAACATCATCGCAAAGTACAACAACGGGAACGTCCGCAGCACGACCGACCCGCGATGCGACACGAAGGGGTAAGACGTGGGAATCCTATTCGGCAAGCTGACATGGGCGGCGATTCCGTTCGACCAGCCCATCATCATGGGCGCGGGCGTCATGATGGTTATCGCGGCGCTGGCCGTGCTGGTCCCGGTGACCTATTACAAGAAGTGGGGTTATCTGTGGAATGAATGGCTGACGAGCGTCGATCACAAGAAAATCGGCGTGATGTATATCGTCATTGCGTTCATCATGCTTTTGCGCGGTTTCGCCGACGCCATCATGATGCGCACGCAACTCGCGCTCGCTTATCACTCACCCGGTTATCTGCCGCCTCATCATTACGACCAGATCTTCACGGCGCATGGCGTGATCATGATTTTCTTCATGGCCATGACCTTCATGGTCGGCCTGATGAATATCGTGGTGCCGCTCCAGATCGGCGCGCGTGATGTCGCTTTCCCGTTCATCAACTCACTGAGCTTCTGGATGACCGCGGTGAGCGTGGTGCTCATCAATATGTCGCTCGTGATCGGCGAGTTCGCGCAAACCGGATGGCTCGCTTATCCGCCGTTATCCGAACTGCAATTCAGCCCGGGCGTCGGGGTGGATTATTACTTGTGGAGCCTGCAGCTTTCAGGCGTCGGCACGCTGCTGACCGGCGTCAACTTCTTCGTCACCATCGTGAAGATGCGCGCGCCCGGCATGAGCTGGATGAAGATTCCCGTCTTCACATGGACGGCGCTCTGCACGAACGTGCTGATCATGGCGTCGTTCCCCATCCTGACGGTCACGCTTGCGTTGCTCGGCCTCGACCGCTATCTCGGCATGCACTTCTTCACGAACACGGCTGGCGGCAACCCCATGCTTTACCTCAACCTGATCTGGGCATGGGGACATCCGGAGGTGTACATCCTGATCCTGCCCGCCTTCGGCATCTTCTCGGAGGTGATTGCGACTCACGCGAAGAAGGCGTTGTTCGGCTACAAGACCATGGTCTACGCGACCTGCTCGATCATGTTCCTCTCGTTCGTGGTGTGGCTGCACCACTTCTTCACGATGGGTTCAGGCGCCAACGTGAATTCGTTCTTCGGCATCATGACCATGATCATCGCGATTCCAACGGGCGTGAAGGTATTCAACTGGCTTTTCACCATCTACAAGGGCCGGCTCGAATACAAACCGGCGGTACTGTGGACCATCGGCTTCATGATCACGTTCACCATAGGCGGCATGACGGGCGTGATGATGGCCATTCCAGGCGCGGACTTCGTGCTGCACAACAGCCTCTTTTTGATCGCGCACTTTCATAACGTGATCATCGGCGGCGTGTTGTTCGGGTACCTCGCGGGCTTCAATTACTGGTTCCCGAAGGCCTTTGGTTTCAAGCTCAACGAGAAGCTCGGCAAACGCGCGTTCTGGTTCTGGCTGGTCGGTTTCTACGTGGCGTTCCTGCCGCTTTACGTGCTCGGGTTCATGGGCATGACGCGCCGCCTGAATCACTACGACAACCCGCAATGGCATCCGTGGCTGCTGCTCGCCGAGGTGGGCGCGGTGCTGATCGCGATCGGGATTGCGCATCAACTGGCTCAGCTCTACGTCAGCATTCGCGACCGCAACCTGCCGGAGAATCGCGACCTGAGCGGCGATCCGTGGGATGGGCGCACGCTCGAATGGGCGACCAGTTCGCCGCCGGCGCCGTATAACTTCGCGGTCATCCCGCACGTTCACGGACTTGATGAATTCATGCATCGCAAGGAATCGGGCGAGCTGGCAACGCCGGTGCATTTCGACGATATCCATATGCCCTCCAACACGGCTGCGGGTGTGTTTATCGGCGTGTTCAGCCTGATGCTCGGCTTCGCCGGCGTCTGGCATATCTGGTGGCTTGCGATCGTCGGCCTGATCGGGATCGTGCTGAGCGTGATCGTGCATTCGAGCATTGAGGACGGTGGTTACTTCATCCCGGCGGAAACGGTTCGCCGGATTGAAGAAGGCCGCGGCCATGCGGCGCTTGCGCAGGAGGTGAAGTAATGCTTCAAAAAGTAAATACGGTGCATCTCGCCGACGAGGATCCCTCGGCGCACCATCATCCCGAGTCGCATAGCGTGTTCGGCTTCTGGCTGTATTTGATGACCGACTGCGTGATTTTCGCAGCCCTCTTTGCGGTGTTCGCGGTGATGAGCCATCAGTTCGCTGGCGGCGCGAGCGCGAAGGATCTCTTCGAGATCAAGGGTGTTGCGATCGAAACGGCAATCCTTCTGGTGAGCAGCATCACCTTCGGCTTTGGCATGATCGGCGCGCAAAAGCAGAATCGCGGAGCGTTGTTGTTCTGGCTTGCGGTGACGTTCTTGCTGGGGCTGTCATTTATCGTGCTCGAGATTCGCGAGTTCTCGCATCTTGTAGCCGAGGGCAACGGGCCGGATCGCAGCGCGTTCCTCTCGTCGTTCTTTACGCTGGTCGGCACGCACGGTTTGCACGTGACCCTGGGTCTGATCTGGATGGTCGTGCTTGCGGGCCAGGTGATCTTCAAGGGGCAGCTCAGCGAAACCATG
Source organism: Burkholderia sp. PAMC 26561 (assembly GCF_001557535.2). Lineage (NCBI taxonomy): Bacteria > Pseudomonadati > Pseudomonadota > Betaproteobacteria > Burkholderiales > Burkholderiaceae > Burkholderia > Burkholderia sp. PAMC 26561. The sequence continues at coordinate 1,585,102 of NZ_CP014307.1, read as the reverse complement.
CTGCGCCGCCTGACATGCCTGAGCCTTTTCTGGCACTTCCTGGACGTAGTATGGATCTGCGTCTTTACGTTTGTCTATCTCGCGAGCGTGGCCTGAATGTCGAACTCAAATGTGCATAGTGGTGGCGAGGCGCACGGCAGCGTGCGCTCTTATCTGATTGGTTTCGCGCTGTCGGTGATCCTGACGGCGGCGTCGTTTTTCATCGTGATGGGGCACGGCATGGAGACCAGCACGGCCATCTTGCTGATCGCCGCGCTAGCGCTGATCCAGGTGGTCGTGCATCTGGTTTATTTCCTGCACCTGAATGCATCGTCGGAACAATCATGGAACGTGATGGCGTTCGGATTCACCGTGATGACGGCGGTGATCCTGATCGGCGGGTCGATCTGGATCATGCACAACGTCAGCATGAACATGATGTCGCGTTGATCACGCGTCAGGTTTGACGTGCCGTTGTGAGTTCGCTGGAACGGGTCTCGTGATTCATTGAAGACGCAGCGGCACGCCCCGAACGCAATGCAAACAACGACATCGCACCCGCCAGACGGGCGCGAATTTTATCGATCGCAGCGACGTGACTTGCGCCGCGCGCTGTAAGCCCGGTCAGTTCCCGCGCGGTCTGCACGCATGCAAAGAGTGGTCCGATAGCAAGCTCCATCTGCGTATTCCATGCAAACACACGCTGCGTGCGCAAGGGGCGCAACGCCGCTTGCAATTCGTGCCAGCGACGGTCGAGCGTGCGCATGGACGCGATGCTTGCGTGCGCATCAAATGATGTTTCGGTTAGACGCGTGATCTCATTGAGCGCGGCGAGCACGCTCTCCACTTTTGCATCGATGTGATGCGACGTCCGCAGCGGCATCATCAGTACGGCCACCGCCACGGCCACCACGCAGCCAACGAACACTTCCTCCACGCGCATTTCGACCAGTGGGCCGATCGCGAATCCCAATTCGCCATAGATCAGCCCCACCAGCACAGTGATGAAAAACACACCTTGCCCGTAGGAGGTCAGGATGAAGTACGCCCAGCCGAAGACACACAAGATCATCGCGATGACGATCAACACCGGCATGCCATGAAGCAGTTCGACCAGCATCGCGCTGACCGCAACGCCGGCCAGCGTGCCGCCTACGCGCTCCCCAGTCTTGCGGATCGTGTCGCCGCGCGAACGTGTGCCGAGGAAAACGACGAAGGTAGTGATGACCGCCCAGAACCAGCGTTCAGGCGAAACCGAATGTCCGATCAGCATGGCGATCAACGCCGCCGTCGTGGCCCGGCTTGCTGGCAGCCATGAAAGAAGCCCGCGCCACGAGGCAATGGATTTCTTCGATGCCGCTGCGCGCGTGGTCGAACTTCCCGCATCCTGGCCCGCACGCGCAAGACGCCTTAGCGCGATTCGCAAGCGTTCATCGGTTTGTTCGAGCAGCGCGCCTTCCCGTGCATGCAGGGCGGCGTCGATTTCCACCTCGATCAACCTCGCGCGCAGCCGCTGTGCGCCGGCGAAATCGAGCAGATCGAGTTGCTCTTCGACGGCGAGCGCCGCTTCGTTGAGGGACGATAAATGGGCGATCGCCTGCGCTTCATCCGCGCGACGGTCAGCGAGAACGAGCGCCGCGCGCTGCGCAACCGTGCTCAGTGCGCGCTGCAGGGTGGCGCGCGGATGCGTGGGTACGAGTACGCGCCCGGTGAGCACGACAATGGCGACGCCTGCGGTCGATAACGCCAGCGTCATGCACGCATGCGCAAACGTCGGATGCAGATAAAGCCCGAGATAGAACGCGACGACAGCGGTCATTGCACTACCGAGCGCGCGCGGCCCGCACGCCTGTACCAGCATGCCGGTGAAGAGCACGGCGAGAAAGGCGGCATCGGCGGCAAGCGGCCAAGGGGCAAGCGCAGTGGCGGCCACGAAACTCGCGCATCCCGCGCCGTAGATTGCTGCAAGGGAACGCAACCAGCCGCGCCATCCGGCATCGCGCAGAAACAGCGGTGCGATCATCGCGAACAACAATGCGAATGCCGCGAGCGTCGGCGGCCGATGCGTCGCGACGGTCCAGCCGATCGTCACGAACCCGGTCAGCAAACACGCAAGCGCGCTGCGCAACGCGGTATGAAAGCGCAACAGTCCGGGATCGGAGCCAAGCAGGAGGCACAGCAGGCGTGATGAGGGAACGGGAGCAACAGCGGCACAAGACGCGCCGGCAGCGGGCTGGAAGCGATGCGCACGATAAAAAACCTGCGCAATGGAAGCGATGGACATGTGTAATACCCGGGGCAAGTGCCGGTAACGGCTTGTGACCGCTTCCGATACGACGAGTCCGCCGCGGCGGACTCTCCTGTTTGCGTCGGGCAAGAGAGTCAGCCGGGATCGCCGGCGAACGTCTTGCCACGGGACGCGCACGAAAACGCAAAGCGTTTCGCGTATACCCGAATACTACCGCGTCAAAATTACGATCTTTGGGGTTTACCCGATTTGTTCTGGCCGGCGCATCTCGTCGACCGCCTCGCACGCTTCTGCCACTACCTGTGCAAGTTCGACGAGTTCGGTTTCCGCCGTGGTCGTGGCCTCGACAAGCGACGCCACCGCGGCATCCAGTTCGCCAGCGGTGCCCGTCTCGTTTGAAAAATACTTCAGAGGCAGACTTGCAAGCGCTTCGGCGTTCGCCGACGCCTCGTCGGTCAGCGCGCATAAACGCACGAGGTTTTCGCACAGCAGCTCGAGCGCCTTTGTCGCGTATTCGCATAAAGCCGGGTCACTCGCCGGATCGTGCGCCATGAAGTCCAGCACGCCTCGCGAGCGCTCGACCTCGCGTGCGAGTGCGTAGCTCCGATCGCGCGCCGCGCTGAGCCGCTTCGCATAGTCGCCAAGCTGCATGACCTGCTGCGCCGTGTCGATTGCCATATGTTCTCCCGTGCTCTCTGCCCGCAGCATTGTTTTATGGTCACGTCCGCGTTCGCCTGTGTCTAACCAAGGCCCCGGTGCGGAGTTGTCGCGGCGTTTGCAAGCTGCCGCTGACAACGTTTTTACGGCATGTAAGGGAGAAGCTTTAATGAATTCTTCATATATATGCGCCCCCACGTACCGGCCTTGGTGAGCAAACGTTCGACGGTTCGCGCGGGTGGGCAAGGGCGTGCGTATGCGGCAAGATCGAGTGTCCTGAAACGCGTTGGAGCTCGCTTTGAAACTGTCGCCCGCCATCCCTATCTTCCGAATTTTTTCCATCGATAAAGCCAGGGAGTTTTACGTCGATTTCCTTGGCTTCAAATGGGAATGGGAACACCGGTTTTCGGAAGACGCACCGCTTTACGCACAGATTTCGCGCGATGCAATGACGCTGCATCTGAGCGAACATTTCGGCGATGCCACGCCGGGCTCCGCACTGTTCGTCCCCACGAAAGGTATCGATGAATGGCATGCCGAGTTGACGCAAAAGAACTACCGGCATGCGCGGCCGGGCGTCGAGACCATGCCATGGGGTCGCGTGCTCTCAGTGTCCGATCCGTTCGGCAATCGCATCAGTTTTTGCGAACGCGCTGAATAAGAAACGCCCGGTTCGCATTCCGCGGACCGGGCGTTGGATTTCAACCGCCGATGATCAGTCGGGCAAGCGGTCCAGTGACTCAGGCTCGTGCATGGGGCAGCCGTTGAACTGGCCCCGGAATCCCGAGGACATTTCATAGGCGGGTTTGCGCGAGCGCTGCACCCCGCCAATTGGCCGATGCGCACTCAGGCCATGCCACGGGCTGAAGGCGAGGCCGTCATCGACCGCTACCGAACGGGCATCGGTCCATGCCGGCTGAGAGACCACCCGGATGCGCGCGACCGTGACGAACGGACTTTCTTCCTCCGACCATTTCTTCGATGCATCTTCAACCGGCATCTTCTCTATGTCGGTCGCGAGTTGCACCCGCACTTCCCACTCGCCGCCGGTGGTCGCGAAAAATTCATTGACCGCTTCGCGCAGGCCATTGGGTTTGTCGTCGAGATCCACGGGCGCATCTTTCAGCGCGACGAGTTCCGGCGATACCGGCACGATCGCAACCTTCCCGTAGTACGAGCCATACAGGACCGGCACGACCGTGGAGTAGGTCTCGCCAAGCAGGTTTGTTTTCGGGTGCCCGCCGAGGCTCTTCAGCGTGCCGCTCTCGCCGCCCAGTGCCTCGACAGCGGACTCGGTGCCGCGCAATACCGCCGATAACGCCTGCTTAAGGCCAGGCGCTTTATCGGTTGTCTTCGCCAGCGCCTTGAGCGTGGTGAGAAACGCCTTCGGCGTCGCGGCGGTAAACGCAAGCGCGTTCTGCATCACGAAGTCCTGCGTCACCTGGCCTTCGGCGCCGGGCAAACGCTCTCCTTGCACGCCGATGATTTTCAACGCGAGGCCACGCGGCGTGGAAACCTTGTCATCGAGGATATCGCCGGGGTTAGTCGAAAACCGCATGACGACAGGGAACGTTCCGGGCTTGGCAAACGCGCCTTGTGCGAGCTCGAGCGGCAAACCTTCCGGCACGGTCAGCTCGCCTTGCAGCAAGCCGTGACTTTTTGCGTGGACGCTGCGCACGGCATGACCATAGTCGGCGGAAGTGGCTTCAATGATGCCTCGCAGCGTCTTGACGAGGTCCTGCGTTGTCTCGGCTTCGTCGGCGGGGATTTGCTCGAAAGTGGAATCGAACAGCAAAGGGCGGATGCTGAGTGGCGTCGACATGTGGGGCGTTCCGGTAGATTTCTCGGGACTAACTAGTCAATTAATGCAGAAGGCTCGCGCAATCGCTGTTCCCGGGACGTGCAGCATGACGACGCCCCAACCCTTCCTTAAGCCGACGACTACATTACGTTGTCGTTACGGCAATCGATTATTTCCTTTATTTAATAATTCCTACACGTGTAATTTCTATCCTCTCGCTAGTTCATTTGGTGTCATGCCGTGCAATGCCCTCGCAAAGCGTTCGCGCATGACAACGTTTGCCTTCCGTCCAGAGGACGCTTGTGTTCAAGAGATCCGTCACCGTCGCCTGGATGCTGTGCGCGATGCTTGGTTGCCCGATGCTCGTCGCCTGTGGCGATCACGATGCGCCATCGTCGGCCGCTCCATCCTCCTTACCGCAAACCGATACTGCCGCGCCGCTCCCGGCAAGTTCATCGGACATCCAGAATTGGGCATTGCAGCAGACGCAGCCTTCCACGGCTGTGTCGAGCCTTGGCCCGCCGAAAGAATCCCCCGCCTCGCCTGCGTCCGACCCCCTGCTGCCTCCCGTGATTCACGAGGCGGAGTGATTTCGATGTACGACCTGCAATCTCCACTCTCTCCCCCACCCCGACTGATAAAAACCCATGACCTTAAAAAGCCGACGTGACTTCCTCAGGGCCGCTGTTCAGGCCGCCGGTTCCGCCACTGCAATGGGCGTCGTGCCCGCAGGCATTCGCAACGCACTCGCCATCCCCGCCAACAATGTGCACGGCAGCATCCAGGACGTCGAGCACATCGTCGTGCTGATGCAGGAAAATCGTTCATTCGATCATTACTTCGGCACGCTGCAAGGCGTACGCGGGTTCGGCGATACACGCGCCGTCACGCTGCCCAACGGCAAGCCGGTGTTCAATCAGCCGCTGGCTGCAGGCCTTGGCGAAGTGCTGCCCTTCCGTCCCAGCGCGCCGGATCTCGGCAACCAGTTCATCCAGGACTTGCCGCATGACTGGAAGTCGGGCAAAGGCGCCTACAACGACGGCCGCTACGACCAATGGGTGCCCTACAAGGGCACGACGACCATGGCGTATCTGACGCGCGAGGACATTCCATTTCACTACCAGCTCGCCGATGCCTTCACGATCTGCGATGCATACCACTGCTCGATCAATTCATCGACCGATCCGAATCGCTATTACATGTGGACCGGCTGGGTCGGCAACGACGGCAACGGCGGCGGACCGGTCATCGACAATGCGGAAGTCGGCTATAGCTGGGGGTCGTATCCGGAGGTGCTGGAGAAGGCAAACATCTCGTGGAAGATCTATCAGGACGCGGGCACGGGACTCGACGCCAACGGTTCGTGGGGCTGGACCAACGACCCGTACATTGGCAACTATGGCGACAACGCACTGCTTTACCTGAACCAGTATCGCAACGCGCAGCCGGGTAGCGCGCTGTATCAGAAGGCGCGTACGGGCACGAACGCCCAAGCAGGCGACGGATACTTCGATATCCTCAAGCGCGATGTCCAGAACAACGCGTTGCCGCAGGTTTCGTGGATCGTTGCGCCCGAAGCGTTCTCGGAGCATCCGAACTGGCCGGCGAACTACGGCGCGTGGTACGTCGACCAGGTGCTGCAGATTCTCACGTCGAATCCGGCGGTCTGGAGCAAGACGGTCTTGCTGATCAACTATGACGAGAACGATGGTTTCTTCGATCACGTCGTGCCGCCGTTTCCGCCCGCGTCTGCGTCCGACGGCAAGTCCACGGTCAGTATCGTCAACGAGATCTTCCCGGGCAGCTCGACCTACCAGAGCGGTGCATACGGCCTGGGGACGCGGGTGCCGATGCTGGTCGTTTCGCCGTGGTCAAAAGGCGGTTTCGTGTGCTCGGAGGTCTTCGATCATACGTCCGTGATTCAATTCATCGAGAAGCGTTTTGGTTCGCGTCCGAATGTCATCGAATCGAACATCACGCCATGGCGCCGGGCGATCTGCGGTGACCTGACATCCGCGTTCAACTTCAAGAACCCGAACGCAACCCTGCCGACGTTGCCCGATACAAGCGGTTACGCCCCGGTTCAGAAAATTCGTCATCCCGACTATGTTCCGGTGCCGCCCGCCATCCAGGCCGTACCGAAACAGGAAGCCGGTGTACGTCAGGCGCGTGCGCTGCCTTATGAGTTGTTCGTTCACGCGCATGCAGGCACCACCAACGGCGTCACGTTCGATTTCATCAACACGGGCAGCGTGGGCGCGACGTTTTTGGTTTTCACCGCGAACAGCACGACAGCGCCAAGCTGCTATACGGTCGAAGCCGGAAAGCGTCTGCGTGATGATTTGCCGCTGGCGGCTTCCAACGCATACGACTACGTGATCCACGGTCCCAATGGTTTCTTGCGGCGCTTTGCCGGCAAGGCTGTGGAGCAGCATTGGTGGAGTGACAATCAGGCGATCGCCGAAGTGGTCGAAGGCTACGATGTCGCGAATGGCAACCTTCAACTGCGCCTGAAGAATCTCGGAACCGGGAAATGCAACTTTACGATCACCAGCGCTTATGAAACCGGCGCCACGATCAAGCAGCCGATTCGCGGCGGCGGGACGGAGACGGTTTATCTGGATCTGCGTGAAGCGTTCGGGTGGTATGACGTGACGATTACCATCGATACGGACAGCTCGTTCGTGCGGCGATTTGCCGGGCATGTGGAGACCGGCAAGAGCAGCATGACGGATCCTGCGCTGGGGAGTTAAGGGGGTCGCCGGGGGCGCTGCAAGGAGTTTTTGTTGTGGCGCTTCCGGGATTGTTTTGGCGAGTGCGTCACTTGCTTGCGATGCCGCGCTTTTAACTTAGTCGAATCTCGTTGTTGAGACACCTCACGCTAACGCACTTTTCCGCGCGCTCATCTGAAAATGGGCGCCCGGCGTGACCGTCGGGTAATCTGGGATTTAAAGCAACAGACGGACATAGGCGAGCACAGCGATAGACGCTAACCCGCTTTGAGGCATTACGCCCGCGGTCGCCCGATCTCCGACGCCTTGCGCATATGGCGATTCACCACACGCGTTACGCCTGCTCCGTCACGCGCCGGTGTAACCCACGGGCAACGTCGCGTTCGCCTTGGCCACGCCGGCGTTCTTCGACACCACGTACAACGGTGCTTCGGTCAAATTCAATGAAACCACACCGTTGCCATAGGCAACGCTCGAAGCATTGCCCATCCAGTCCAGCACCTGAACCGTACCGCTCGTGCCCGGGGCATCGACCGCGAGCGTATAGCCCACGCTATAGGTTTGGCTAAAGCCGCCGCTTGCACTCCAGACCGCATTGTTGTGGGTCCACAAGGCCGTCACCGCATTGCCCGTCCCGCGCTGCTCGAACGCATAGGCGTAGACGCCCGAAGGCGTACCGCTCACGGGACCGAGCGTGATCGTCCCGTCGAGCACGCGTGTCATCGCCGCGACCGCCAGCGCCGCGGGCTTTGGACTGACGTTGCTAGCGCCAAACGATCCCTGTGCGTTCGATAAATCGAAGAACGTGCCGTAACCGGTCTCCCCCGGATAGTCCGCACCGTAGAACACATAGGTCTGATCCGCGCCTTCACCCAGCAGGATGATGTGGGTGCGCGCGACAATCGCGCCCTGCGCAAACAGCACGTTCGATGTCGGATAGTCAGGTCCGTACGACGTCCCGAGGTCGTAGCTGATACCCGTTTCAGTGGCAAACAGCTTTATGCCCGGCCGATAATCCGCCTGCATCTCCTGACGCAAGTTACGCATTTCGTTCATCAGCGCATTGGCGGCATTGGCCGGATCGGGATCGGTGGCAAGACGCTCCGGCGGATGCGACGGCGATGTGCCGGCATCGTAATACCCGTGGGTCGCGATGCCGTCCAGATACTGCGCAAGACCGAGCGGCGCCATGGCTTTGAGCCGATTCGTGGTCAGCGATGGAAACGCGCCTGTCGGTCCCATCACGACCGCGTTGGGGTCCGTCGCATGAAGTCCCGTGTATGCAAGCTTGTAAAGCGTCACGAAATCCGCGCTCGACCCCAGCCACGTCTGGTCCGGCTCCCACGTGACCTGATAGTAGTTGCTGGTCATCGCCGGGAAGTACTTTCTGCGCATTGCTTCGGTTTCCGAACCAACCTGGTTCAGATAAGACTGATACCCTGCCTGATCCTTCGGCAAGTACGCGCTGTCGATGAACGCGCCGGTCGGGCTGGCCCATGCCGGGATGCCGTCCAGGCGCACGAGCCGCATGATCTGGCCGCTTGAATAACCGGTATCGGTCGTCGTGGCCGCCGCGGCGAAGCTGTTGGGGCCATTCGGCTCCGTGCTGGACAACTGGCGGTCATCGATTGTCGAGCTGATTCCGAGCGCGCCCAGCATCGCTGTCCAGCCGTTGAAACCCTGCATGCCGAACCGGTGCTGCTCCTGATGCGCATAGGTGGGCGCCGGCAGGCTTGGAGTGACATCGGGCAGAACACCGAAGGTTGCGAAACCGGTCGGGCGCGTGCCTGCCGTCGGGACGCTGCCACCCGCTTTTGCAAGCGTCGCCGATACCGCGAAGTAACCCGCCAGTGTCGACGTGCAATTGAGCGTCGTCGTACTGCCGCCCGATGGCGCCGCGAAGTTGCCGCTCGCCACGGTCTTGCCGAGCGCATCGTTGACGGTCCATGCAAGCGTGTCGGCACCCGGAGGGTTTGCCGCGATCGCGAGCTGGAAGGTCGAACCGGATGCGAACATGCGTGTGCCATCGGCGCTGGGGGTGTCGACTGCGATCAATCCGCCGCCCGATGACGCCACGCTCGTGACCGGCGCCGCGCACGTCATTACCAAGGCCGCGTTCGACACCACCGATGGCGAGACCACTGCGGGGGTCGCGCCGGCGACTACACCCGCGTTGCCGGTTGTCCCTGCAGTGCCGCTTGCCGGGTCACCCGAAGCCGGTGCGGACGTGCCGGAAGCGGTGACTGAACCGTTCCCGCTTGCAGCGGCAGCCGCGCCGCCACCGCTGGCGGCGTTGCTGGAACCGCCGCCTCCTCCGCCGCCGCATGCGGCCAACGACAGCAGAACTGAATAAATTGAATAGCTGAGTAGCGCGTTCGTTTTCATTCGATGATCGCCTGGTCGTAGCGGTGAAGCCGGGATCGGGCACAGCAGTGCCCCCAAGCGCCCAACAAGGGAACTCGGCGAAGGATTGAATTTGGAGAAAAGGCTCGCAGCGATGGCGTATCGCAAAACGGAATTGCTTAATTGCAACCGCCACGCACGCTGAAATCCGAAATGATGTTACATAGACGAAACGTTTTAAACCAGTAATATCGACGTAACAATTTGTAACGCGACATAAAAATCGGTAATTACATAATCATCAGATTATTTAGATCAAATGCCACGCGACTTAAACGGAATGGTCAACCTCTCCAATATCAATGCGCTGAATATTCATACTATATGATAATAACAGGGTGTTTCAGAAGTGAACCGTTTCTGCCGTTACAGTGCCGTGCGTTGGCCCGCTGGCTCCGCACTACAAACAGCGCTTTCAATTCGCTACGTCTACGCGTCCACCGCCCGGATATAAACCCATGGCTCAAAGTCCTCGTAAAAATCTCGTCCGAAACTTTGCATACTGCCAATCCTGATTAACGGACGGCTTATTCAGAACTTGAGCGTTGGTTTTACTGATAGCCTCGATGTCTGCCATTGAACCGATCAGGCTCTTTTCAACGCATGTCCGAAGATTCGCTCCAGCCTCACCGAGTCAAAACGCGTTTTCCGCAAACCGGAGCCCTTGCCGGACGCCGCCCGTTCTGCCCGTGCTTGTCCGCGTTGCCTTTATAATCCGCCATGATTCCAATTTCCTGCCTCCCTGCCTTCCGCCCTCTTCGCGATTCCCGCGAAGTCCTTTCCTGTGCGGCGGCCTCATGAAAACACCAAAAAGACTGCTGCCATTGCTGGAAGAAGGGCTGATCGACGAGGTCATCGGCCAGTTGATGAGCGGCAAGGAAGCGACCGTATATGTGGTACGAAGCGGCGATTCCACCCGTTGCGCGAAGGTCTATAAGGACGCGAAGCAGCGCAGCTTCCGTCAGGCGGCGTCGTATCGCGAGGGACGCACGGTGAAGAACAGCCGGCAAGCGCGTGCGATGGAAAAAGGCACGCGCTACGGCCGGCAAATGCAGGAAGAGGCGTGGCAGAACGCAGAAGTCGATGCGCTGTTCCGGCTGGCGAATGCCGGCGTTCGTGTACCGCAGCCGTACATATGCACCGACGGCGTGTTGCTGATGGAACTCGTGGTGGACGCGCAAGGCGACGTCGCGCCGCGACTGAACGACGTGGACATGAGTCACGACCGCGCGCTCGAATTGCACGCCGCGCTGCTGCGTGAAGTGGTGCGCATGCTGTGTGCGGGCATGATTCACGGCGACTTGTCCGAGTACAACATCCTGCTTGCATCGGACGGTCCGGTGATCATCGACTTGCCGCAGGCCGTCGACGCCGCCGGGAACAACGAAGCGTCCGCCATGCTGCAGCGTGACGTGGAAAACCTCGCGACCTACTTCGGCCAGTTCGCGCCGGAATTGCTCAAGTCGAACTACGGCAAGGAAATGTGGACGCTCTACGAAGCGGGACTGCTCACCGTGGATACGAAGCTCACAGGCCACGTCGAAGCCGATACAACCCCGGTCGATCTCGAAGCCGTGATGCAGGAGATCGAGGACATCCGGCTTGAAGAAGAAGCGCGCATCCGGCGCGAGCAGGAACAGGGCAACTGATTACCGGTTGCCTTCGAGCGCATCGGCCAGGCCGGACAGCACCGGCCCACATTGGGCTTCGACCTTGAACTGCAGGAGCGCATCCGCCCGGGTGTGCCCCAAATTGACCGCCGCGATGGGCTTGCCGGCACGCGCCGCCCATTCGCAAAACCGAAAACCCGAATACACCATCAGCGACGAGCCGAGCACGAGCATGGCATCGGCCTGATCGAGCGCGGCCGCAGCCGCATCCACGCGCGTGCGCGGCACGCCCTCGCCGAAAAACACGACGTCAGGCTTCAACATCCCGCCGCAGCGCGTGCAAGGCGGCACCTGGACCGCGTTGAAATCGTAGCCTTCCAGTTGCGCATCGCCGTCCGCCACCGGCAATGCTGCCAATCCAACGAAGCCCGGGTTATCCGCAATGAGCCGCTGCTGTAGCGCCGCCCGCGGCGTCTCGTCACCACATGTCATGCAGCGCACCCGGCCAATGTTGCCATGCAGTTCGATCACGTGCGTGTTGCCCGCGCTCGTATGAAGTCCGTCGACATTTTGCGTGACGAGCCGTTCGAAAACACCCAGCCGTTCCAGCCGCGCTACCGCCAGATGCGCCGCATTGGGCGCGGCGCCCGCGAGCATCGGCCAGCCGATCATGCTGCGCGCCCAGTAGCGCTTGCGCGCGAACTCGGAGCCGAGAAAATCCTTCAGCAGGATGGGCGCGCGACCCGTGCGCTGACCTTCCTTGTCGCGATAGCAAGGTATTCCGGATTCCGTACTAATACCGGCACCGGTCAGAACGAACAGTTGCGGATACCGTTCGACAAACTCCAGAAGCGGATTGGAGAGCGCGGAAGATGCGCTTGGGAAGGGAGTATTCATTGCTGAAATAGTAACGGCAATGCGTATTGTTTGCTTGGGCGGCGAGCCGACGGTGTTTCATTTTCCGTGCGCCCGAAAGGGTACGTTACCCGCAAAAAGCGAGCTCACCACGGCGGCCTTTCTTTGCGTTAGCCTTGGCTTGACTGCAGAAGACAAGCGGTTGCCAACCTTTCGTTCGCAGCATCTTTTTGCCCGATAGCGAACAGTCCCTTAACAAAACACAACCCGATAAGTGAATAGTGTCCGCGTCCAGGCTCGCTAACCGAAACAGACTCGGTGGATCGTTTTGCACGTCGATATTGACCGGCGCATTATCTGCGGCGCTGACGTTTTCGGTTTCAACTCATGCCCAGGAACTGAATATCGTTGCCGGCCCGCTGATCAGCCGAGGCGAGAATTCCTACTCGTGGGAAGGGAGTTATCGCGAAGGACTCGGGCGCCATGCGGCATGGAGTTTCTCGTGGATCAACGAAGGACACATTCCCGACCATCATCGCGATGGACAGACCATTCAACTCTGGGGCCGCCTGCCGCTGTGGCGCGACCGGGTGGAGTTATCGGCGGGAGCGGGACCTTACAGGTACTTCGATACCACCGCCGCGGGCGCAGGCGGAACGTATTCGAATACGCATGGCTGGGGCGTGGTGTGGAGCGCGCGGGCGGCTTATTACTTCGACCGCAGGTGGATCGCGCAGATGCAAGTGAATCACGTGCAGGCGTTCGGCGGTCCCGATACGACCGCGCTGCTCTTCGGCGTGGGTTATCAGCTCGATGCAAACGGCGAACCCGGTCCGCGGCAGACGCCGACACCGAGAACCTCCCGCGTCACCGGCAACGAGCTGACCATCCTGCTCGGCAGATCGATACTGAACAGCTACGACTCGCAGAGCTCGTTTGCGCAGAGCGTGGAGTACCGGCGGGGGCTCGCGCGCTATGTCGACGGGACCGTGTCTTACATCCATGAGGCCAGCAACACGCAACCCCGCCGCGACGGCGTTGCATTGCAACTGTGGGCGACGCGCGGGTTCTTCGACGACCGCTTTACGCTCGCGGTCGGCGCCGGTCCATACATCGCTGTCACGCAAAACGACAACCTTCCCGGGAATCGTACGGGCGATGGCCGCGTTTCCGGATTGATATCGATGTCGGCGAGTTATCGGCTGGGAAAATACTGGCTCACACGGCTTACATGGAACCGTGTCATCACGCGCTACGACCGCGATACCGATTTGATCGAAGCGGGCATAGGCGTGAGGTTCTAGCGGTCAAACGCATACGGGTTTCAGCTTTTGCCCGGCTTTGGAAACAACGGATACGCGACCAGCGCACAGGCAGCCGCGACCAGCCAGACCACCCCCCACGATCCCGCCGCGAGCAGATGCGGGATCGACAAGGGCGTGACGAACAAACCCACGTACACGGCAGTATTCGTCATCCCAAGCGCGGTTCCCGCACGGTCTTTCCCGCTGAGCGTGGCGAGTTCGGTATAAGCCACGCCATGCCACGCCGATACGCAAATCCCCGCGAACACGATAAACCCAATCAGCCAGCCTTCGGATAACCCATACCCCGTCCCTACCGCGAGCACGATGAACGCACCAACCGCGATCAGCGTCGACACTTTTGTATAAGCGCGGCGGTTGCCGTGTTTATCGGTGAACCGGCCGCTCCAGACGCGCATGATCATTGCGCCGAGCTGGACGGCGACCATCGTGGCCGTGATGCCGGGCAGGCCGACATGCGCGAAGTCGTGCAGGAAAACCGTGGCGAACGTGAGCACGGCAAATTGCGGAATGCACAGGATGCCGATGCCCAGCACCACGCGCCAGATCATCGCGTCACGCAGCGGGCTGACGGCTGCAGCAACCGCAACGTTCGATGCGGACACTGCGGGCGCGGGTGTTTCAGGTGGCTCATGAAGCCAGCGCCATGCAAGCCACCCTGCGGCCGTGCACATGGCCGCCAGCACACCATAGACGAGCCGGAAGCCGCCTGTGGATGCAAGCCACGGCAGGATCAGCGCGCCGAGGCCGCCGCCGAGCGGCACGGCGGTCTGGCGGATGCTCATCGCGAGGCCGCGTTCGCCTTCCTGAAACCAGCGCATGATCGCGCGTCCGCTCGATCCGTTGACGCTGCCGCCGAGCAGACCGACGCCGCACATCGATAACACCAGCCACAGCAACGAAGGCACCGACGCCGCCGATGGCACCACGAACAGCATCATCGCGAGGAACGCAGCCGCCACGGTCGCCAGGCCGGTGAGAAGGATCGGACGGTCGCCCCACCGGTCAGTCGCCACGCCCCATGGCAGTTCGGAGATCGCCACGCCCAGGCCCATCGCGCCGAGCGCCAGTCCAAGCGCCGAGTTGCCGAGGTGATAATCCGCGCGCAACCAGACGGCCGTGGTCGGAATGCCCGCGATCGCCGCCGAAAAACTGACGTTCGCCGCCACGCCAACGCCGAGCACCTTCCAGCGATGGGAGGCGCCAAGACCACGTCCCACCCCTGCCGCCAAGGGAATTGCGCATTGAGTTTGCATCGCTGTATGGCATCCGTTCAGTTTCGATGCACACAGTGTGACGCACCACGATGGTCCTGAATATCAAGTAATATCGAACCAACACTTCGACAAAACAGGACGGTTCGACATGCCGCAAACCAATTTCGAAATCGCGTCGCTGCGCACATTCGTGGTCGGCATGGAGCTTGGGAGCTTTGCGAAGGCGGCGGATCGGATTGGGCGTTCGACTTCGGCCGTCAGTGCCCAGATCAGGAAGCTGGAAGAGCAGGCTGGCGCGCCGTTGTTCAAGAAGGCGGGCCGCAACCTTGCGTTGACCGACGCCGGCGAGACCATGCTGCGCTTTGCGCGCCGCCTCGTCGATCTCAACGACGAAGCGGCCGTCGCCGTGCGCGGCCCCGATCTGGAGGGATGGATCAGGCTCGGGCTGCAGGAGGACTTCGGCGAGATCATGCTGCCCGACGTGCTCGGCCGGTTTTCTCGCGCGCATCCGAAGGTCCGTATTGAAGCGCGCGTGGCGCGCAATACGGAACTGTTCGAGCGTATCGATTCGAACGAACTCGACCTCGCGCTGGTTTGGGGCGACGCGTCATCGGCCGCGCGGGAAACCCGGCCCGGCGTCCAGCATGAGCTGATCGCCGAGCCGCGGATGTGCTGGATCGGTTCATCCACCCTGCCCTGGAATCCGGCCGCCGATGAACCGCTGCCGCTGGTCGCGTTCGATCGCGCGTGCCTCTTTTTTAGCGCGGCGACGGCGGAACTCGATCGCATGAACATCCGCTGGCGCGTCGCGTTCACGAGTCCGAGCCTGTCCGGTTTGTGGGCCGCTGCCGCTGCGGGACTCGGGCTGACAGTGCGGACGCAATACGGCTTGCCAAGGTCGGTTTGCGCGCTCGATGCACACGCCGCAGGGCTGCCCGATTTGCCGTCATTGCCGTTGTCGCTCATGCGGGCGTCGTTCAAATCTGCGCCGCCTGTCGAACGGCTTGCATCGATCATTCTCGATTCCGTGCGCGGCGGGGCGGCATCGTTCGAGCGCATGGCGGCCTGATCACCCTTCGCGCCTTCGCCTTCGCCTTGTCCCGACGGCCCGCTTTTTGCTGAATCGTCGTGAACGACAGACGGGAGCGCGACATGGCAGGACCGATGCAGCAAGCAGCACGGCTGGACGACATTCCCGAGGACCACGGCATACGGGTGACGCTGTCCGATACCCCAATCCTCCTCGTGCGGCAAGGTGACGACGTCCACGCGTTTTCGGCGGACTGCCCGCACGCCGGCGCGCCGCTCGAGGAAGGCGCCGTGTGCAACGGGCGCATCGTGTGTCCTTGGCACAAGGGCACGTTCGCAATCGACGATGGCCGCGTGATCGAGCCGCCCGCGCTGATCGGCTTGAAACGCTACCCAGTGTCGGTGGAAAACGGCAACGTGCTGGTTTCGTCGCAAGCCGAAGAACCGCCCGCGAATTTTCCATCCGCCGATACACGCATGTTTGCGATCATCGGCGCGGGCGCGGCCGGTGCTGCTGCATGCACCGCGCTACGTGAAGGCGGCTTTCACGGACGTATCGTATTGATCGGGCCAGAGTCCGGCGAGCCGTACGACCGCACGGCGTTAAGCAAATTCGTTGCCTCCGGCGATATGCCGCCCGGCGAAGTTCCGTCGCTACTGCCCGAAGGTTTCGCCACGAAGCGGCGCATCGAGCGCATTGAAGCTCAGGTCATCAAACTCGATGCCGCCGATAAACGCATCGACCTGCCCAACGAACTCACGCTGCATTACGACGCGGCGCTGATCTGCACGGGTGGTACTCCCAAACCCATGGACGTTCCCGGCGCGAACTTGAGCCGCGTGCATTTGCTGCGTTCACGCGACGACGCTGCAACGCTCGACGCATCGCTCAAGGACGCGAAAAAAGCGGTCATCGTGGGGGCGAGTTTTATCGGGCTGGAGGTGGCGTCATCGCTTAAAAAACGCGGTCTCGACGTGACCGTGGTCGCGCCCGGCAAGATCCCGCTCGCTACGCAATTCGGCGATGAACTCGGCCTGATGTTCAAGCGGCTGCACGAGAAGAACGGCGTCGAGTTCCGGATGGAATCGAAGGTGAAGGCGTTGATTGGCGGCGACGCCGTTCACGCTGTCGAGCTTGACGGCGGCGAGACGATTCCGGCGGATGTGGTGATCGCAGGAACAGGCGTAAGGCCGGCGACCGACTTCCTGCAAGGCATTGCGCTCGCGCATGACGGCGGCATCAAGGTCGACAGCGCCATGCGCGCCGCGCCCGGACTGTACGCCGCCGGAGACGTCGCGCAGTTTCCGGTGCCACGTTCCGATGCGGACCTGCGCATAGAACACTGGCGCGTCGCTCAGCAACATGCACGCGTTGCCGCGCTGAACATGGCCGGTGGCGACGAGCACTACACCGGCGTGCCTTATTTCTGGACCTATCATTTCGGCAAGCGCTTCGAATACCTCGGCCACGCAAGCGAGCATGACGATGTCCTGATCGACGGCGATCTCAACTCGCAGGCTTTCATCGCTTATCTGATAAAGGACGGCAACGTCGCGGCAATTGTTGCGTGCGATCGGGAAGCGCCGACGGCAAAGCTCGCAGAAGCGATGCGTGCAACCCTCACGCTCGATGAAGCCCGCAGCGTTGCAGGTAACCAAAGCTGAGACGATCATGGCAACCAAGCCTATCGGCATGTTTCCGGATCAGCACCCGGAGCGGCTCGACCAGTGCCGCCGATGCACGCTGTGGGAAGCCGCAACGCAAGCAGTGCCGGGCATCGGTCCGCATCATGCACCGTTGATGATGGTCGGCGAACAGCCCGGCGATCAGGAGGACCTGCAGGGCAAGCCATTCGTGGGACCGGCCGGCGCCCTGCTCGACAACGCGCTTCAGGAGGCCGGCGTACAACGCTCGCAGGTCTACGTGACCAACGCGGTGAAGCATTTCAAATGGGAACCACGAGGCAAGCGCCGGCTGCATAAAACACCGGCGCAACGCGAAGTCGATGCATGTCATTACTGGATCGAACGCGAGCTTGCGGAACATGATCCAAAGGTGATCGTTGCGTTGGGCGCAACCGCGTTGAAGTCGGTCCTGCAGAAATCGACCGTAAAACTTCAGGCATCGATGGGCCAAGCAATCGAGCACGACGGACGTCTGGTGATTGCGACGTTTCATCCATCGTATGCGCTTCGGGCGCCCGATGCCGGGACGCGCGAAGCCGCATTTCGCGCGATCGTGGACGCGTTGAAACATGCGCATCGGCTGATCGGCGAGCACAGCAAATAAGGAGGACACAGCATGGCAACCGCTTTGAAAACCGCAGGCAAACGCAACACGACGCGCCAGAAACATGCTCGTGCAAAACCGAAACCATCGGGTCCGAAACGCTAGTCGCATCACGTGATGGAAACCAGCGACGCGATGGACATCAAGAGGGACATCTTCAAGGAGGGCAATGCGCAGGAGATTGCGGACTCGCTGAAGAAGTCGTCCACGCGCAGCAACCGGCGCAAGGGCACGCCGTTCCAGTCGGCCATGTCGATGCTGAATTTCTATATCAATCGCGCGGGGCGCAATTTGCCGAAGTCGCGCCGAACCGTACTCGACAACGCGAAGAAGAAACTCCGCGAAGCGTTCGGCCGCAAGCCTTGAGGAACGTTACTTGCTGTCTCGTACGTAACCGGCACCCGCAAAGCCGCCGGCTGCGACTGTATGAATCACCAAGGAGATGTCATGCCTGAGAACACCGATCTCAATCCCGGCGATGAAGCCGCCCCCGGCACACCGGGCACCGGCGAAAACATCTGCCCGGCTTGCAGCGGTTCGGGCAAGAAGGACGGGCAGACATGCGCGACGTGCGACGGCACGGGCAAGGTCACGGAAGGGATCGGCGGTGCGTAATTACATGCTTCGCGCTTCGTTTTGCGGCATCGCAATGCTTACTGGTGTGCTGGCCGGGTGCGCCAATGCCGCATCCGATGGATCGATCGGCTTCGGCCCGTCCCCTACGCTGCCGCCGCCTCACACTACGCTCCTTCCCACGCTCAACGTGGCGCCTGCCAATCCGTGGCCCGAAGGCACCATGCCTACAGCGGCCAACGGATTCGCGGTGAACGCATTTGCAAGAGGGCTCGACCATCCGCGCTGGCTTACCACCTTGCCCAACGGCGATGTGCTTGTGGCAGAAAGCAACACGCCTGCGCAACACGATCCTGACACGGGCATCAAGGGGTGGATCACAAAGCAGTTTCAAAAACGCGCGGGAGCAGGCGTTGCAAGCCCGGACCGCATCATCCTCTTGCGCGATACGAAGGGCGACGGCGTGGCCGACATGCGAAGCGTCTTCATCGACAAGCTGCACTCGCCGTTCGGCATGGTGCTGGTCGGCGACGATCTCTACGTTGCGAACACGGACGCCGTTTTGCACTTCAAGTACCACACGGGCGATACATCGATCAGCGGACCGGGTGAAAAGCTGACCGACCTGCCGGGCGGTCCTATCGATCATCACTGGACCAAGAACCTCATTGCAAGCCGTGACGGCAAACTACTCTATGCCACCGTCGGCTCGAACAGCAATGCGGGCGAAAACGGCATCGAGGCGGAAGAAGGCCGCGCGGCCATCGTGGAAATCGACCGGGCCACAGGCAAGTCGCGGATATTTGCATCGGGCTTGCGCAATCCCAACGGCATGTCGTGGAATCCCGAAAGCGGCGCGCTCTGGACCGTGGTCAACGAGCGCGACGAATTGGGTAACGACCTGGTGCCCGACTACATGACGTCGGTGAAAGACGGGGCCTTTTATGGCTTCCCGTATAGCTACTATGGCCAGCATGTCGATACCCGCGTGAAACCGCAAAACCCGGAAATGGTCGCAAAAGCCATTCCTCCGGATTACGCGCTAGGGTCGCACACGGCGTCGCTCGGTCTCACGTTTTACGATGCAACGCTGTTTCCGCAAAAGTACTGGAATGGGGCGTTCATAGGACAGCATGGCTCGTGGAACCGCAAGCCTCGCAGCGGTTACAAAGTCATTTTTGTACCTTTTTCAGAAGGCAAACCATCGGGAGCGCCTGAAGATATCCTGACCGGATTTCTATCGCCCGATGGCGATGCGCGCGGCCGCCCCGTCGGCGTCACGCTCGACCACTCGGGCGCCTTGCTCGTCGCCGATGACGTCGGCAACTCCGTCTGGCGTGTCACGCCGGCGCAGAGCGCGGCCGGGAACTGATGGCACGGCGCGCTGCATCAGGAAATGGTTTGTTCGCCGTGGCCGAAGCCACGCTGATCAGCCTGTACGATGGCGGCGTGCTGTCGCCAGCCGTTCTCGAACGCGTTATCGCGGGCTTTGCGAACAGCGCGATCGACTGGCATTCAGCGCCTGAACGCAAGAGCGTGGATGGAAGATCGCTGCACGAAGTTGTCGCCATCACGATGATGCCCGGGCGCGCGATCCGCAATCCATCGAAGGAGTTCTTCGCGGTGGTCGAGCACGTCGGGGGCCGCAGCGTCCCAGCGCGAGATGCTAAAGAAGAACCTGAGGAATCACCCGAAACCGAACCCGAGGATGAACCGGACGACGAACTCATGAGTCAGCTTGCAGGCGCCGGCCGCAAAGGCAGCGCCGGAGCCAAAAAAGCCGCGAAAACCGCACGAAAGTCAGCACCATCCCCCGGTTTCAATCCCCTCTTTCACGCCACTCCACCGGGCCGCGCCCGCAAGTCATAGCAATGTCCTTGACTCATGTCATGGTGGAATTACAACGCAATCTCCCTACACGCGGCACAATAGCAAGTGCCAGATCGATAGCGACCCGCATCAGTGACCCGGCCCAGGCACGACTCGGCCGAACCAGAGTGACACCGCAACTTCCTTTCAATGGATACCAACGGACACGACATGGACACACAGGCAACCTTCACTTCCCCGCGCCTTTCCCCCGATGAATTACGCAAGATCGATGCATATTGGCGCGCGTGCAATTACTTGTCGGTAGGCATGATTTATTTGCGTGCCAACCCGTTGCTGCGCGAACCGCTGCAAACCGAACACATCAAACGGCGACTTCTTGGGCACTGGGGCTCCGACCCGGGCCAGTCCTTCACGTGGGTCCATTTGAACCGGCTGATCATCAAGGATGACCTGAACGTAATGTTCGTCTCGGGTCCGGGTCATGGCGCACCGGCGACGTTGTCGAACTCGTATCTGGAAGGGTATTACTCCGAGGTCTATCCGGATCGCAGCGCCGATGAAACCGGCATGCTGCGCCTGTTCAGGTTGTTTTCGTCACCGGGGGGAATCGGGTCGCATTGCACGCCCGAAACGCCCGGATCGATCCACGAAGGCGGCGAGCTGGGCTATAGCCTTTCGCATGGCTTCGGCGCGGCTTTCGATAACCCGGATCTGATCGTGGCTGTGATGGTCGGCGACGGCGAAGCTGAAACCGGACCGCTTGCAACGTCATGGCATTCGAACAAATTCCTGAATCCCGTCGTTGACGGCGCGGTACTGCCGATCCTGCATCTGAACGGCTACAAGATCGCGAACCCGACCATCCTCGCGCGCATCCCGCAGGAAGAGCTCGAAGCGCTGATGACGGGTTACGGATACAAGCCGCATTTTGTCTCAGGCTCGGACCCCGCGACCATGCACGAACTGATGGCGCAGACGCTTGAGACGTGCATCGGCGAGATTCGCGCGATTCAGGCGCATGCACGTTCGACGGGCGACACCACGCGCCCGCGCTGGCCAATGATCGTCTTGCGTTCGCCCAAGGGCTGGACCGGTCCGAAGGAAGTCGATGGTCACAAGGTCGAGGATTTCTGGCGCGCGCATCAGGTGCCCGTGCTCGATCCGGCGACCAACGCAAAGAGTCTGAAGCTGGTGGAAGCGTGGATGCGCAGCTACAAGCCCGAAGAGCTCTTCGATGAAAACGGCACCCTGATAGAAGAGCTGCGCGAGATGGCGCCGAAGGGCGAGCGTCGCATCAGCGCGAATCCGCATGCAAACGGCGGACGTCTGCGCCGTTCACTCGACCTGCCGGACATCCGCGACTATGCCTACAAGGTCAAGGCCCCTGGCGGCACGTACCAATCGCCAACGGCGGTGCTTGCCACATGGCTGCGTGATGTCATCAAGCGCAACATGAATTCGTTCAAGCTGTTCGGCCCCGATGAAACCGCGAGCAACAAGCTCGACGGCGTGTACGAAGCATCGGGCAAGCGCTGGATTGCCGAGTACAAGCCTGAGGACAGCGACGGCGGCGCTTTGGCGACCGACGGCCGCGTGATGGAAATGCTCAGCGAACATACGCTCGAAGGCTGGTTCGAAGGGTATGTCCTGACGGGACGTCACGGTCTTTTCGCGACCTACGAAGCGTTCGTGCATGTGATCGATTCGATGTTCAACCAGCACGCGAAGTGGCTCGAGAAATCGAAGCTGGAGCTCGACTGGCGCGCACCCGTGCCTTCGGTGAACCTGCTGATCACGTCGCTGGTATGGCGTCAGGATCACAACGGTTTCACACACCAGGACCCGGGTTTCCTCGATGTCGTCACGAACAAGAGTCCCGAAGTCGTGCGCATCTATTTGCCGCCCGATGCGAACTGTCTGCTGAGTGTGATGGACCATTGCCTGCGTTCGCGCGACTACGTGAACGTGATCGTCGCGGACAAGCAACCGCACTTGCAATACCTCGACACGGAAGCAGCGCTCGCGCATTGCGCGAAGGGCATTGGCATCTGGGACTGGGCATCGACGGATCAGAACAGTGAACCTGACGTGGTAATGGCGTGCGCCGGCGACATCGCGACCATGGAGTCATTGGCCGCCGTCGAAATCCTGAAGGAGCGGTTTCCCGATCTCAAGATCCGCTTTGTCAACGTGGTCGACCTGTTCCGCCTGATGCCCGATACCGATCATCCGCACGGCTTGTCGAATCGTGATTTCGATTCCATCTTTTCGCGCGAAAAACCCGTCATCTTCAACTTTCACTCGTATCCGACGCTGGTCCACAAGCTCACGTACAACCGCACGAATCACGAGAACATGCACGTGCACGGGTATCGTGAACGCGGCAACATCAATACGCCGTTCGAGCTCGCCATCATCAACCAGGTGGATCGCTTTTCGTTGTGTATCGATGTAATCGATCGTGTGCCGCGCCTGCGCGATACCGGTGCGCATACGAAGAACTGGCTGAAGGACCAGATCAACGAGAGCATTGGCTACGCGCACGCGGAAGGCATCGATCGCGATGAAATCCGCAACTGGGCGTGGAAAGGCTGATGCCATGGCACAGGACATCCTCGTATTGAACAGCGGGTCGTCGTCGCTCAAGTTCGGCGTGTATGCGCCCGACAGCGGCGACGAAAAAGCGTGGCTGACGGGAAGCGCAAAAGGCATTGGCCGTGACGACGGGTCGTTGACCATGCGTTCGGTGGACGGCTCCATCAACGTTCAGCAAAGTCATGTGATGGAGTCGCAGCACGACGCGCTGCAACGCATGGCCGACGCCTTGCACGAGCATCTCGACCAGCCGCTGGCGGGCGTCGGTCATCGTATCGTGCATGGCGGCCCGCATTTGAGAACGCACGCGCTTATCACGGACAAGGTTAAGCAAACCCTTCGCGATGCTGTGCAGTTCGCACCTTTGCATTTGCCGCAATCGCTCGCGCTGCTCGAACAGGCACAGGACATTTTCCGGGACGTGCCGCACTACGCCTGTCTCGATACCGCGTTCCACCAGACCATGCCGGCACGCGCCACGCATCTGAGCTTGCCCAAGCACTTCGCCGGCGAAGGCGTGGTGCGCTACGGCTTTCACGGGTTGTCGTACGAATCGATCGTGGCGAGCCTCGGCAACGATCTCCCCGAGCGGCTCGTGGTCGCGCACCTGGGCAGCGGTGCAAGTCTTTGCGCGATCCACAACGGCCATTCAATCGATACCACCATGGGCCTGACGCCTACCGGCGGTATCCCCATGGCGACGCGCACCGGCGATCTCGATCCCGGTGTGTTCGTCTATCTGATGCGAACCGGCGGCATGGATGCCGACGCACTCGAACAACTGATCAACAAGGAGAGCGGCCTCAAAGGTCTTTCCGACTCGAACGACGACATGCAGTCCCTTCTGAAACGCACCGACGCGGACGCGGAACTTGCCATCGATATCTTTTGCACGGCGGTGCGCAAGACAATCGGCGCGTATGCGGCATTGATGGGTGGCCTGGACCGGGTCGTGTTCACGGGCGGTATCGGCGAACATGCCGACGCCATACGCGAACGCATTTGCCAGGGACTCGAGTTCCTCGACGTCCAGTTCGATGTCATCGAGACGCAGGAAGAGCGGCAGATCGCCCGTCATTGCCGAACGCTCCTGACTGAAAGTATTTAGTAGGGTACGTGGATTGCTCACGGCTTGATCGATCCAGTGTCGACCGAGCCGGAGCAATCGATGCCACACCGCCACCCCTCACCGCGCACTAGCCGCAAACCAACATGCCGTTGACGGCGGCGGAGTCAGCGCACGCGGGCGAGAGCGCGCCGCTGAACTATTTTCTTCACGCGGCCGGGCCGGCTGCAGCGCCTACCCTCACACTGGACTGGATCTTCACGGCAATTTGCGTGGCGGTCTGCGTGATCGTCGGCGGCTTGCTTGCTGTCGCAATCTTCCGGCGCCGTCCCGACGCACCGCTCGATCAACTGGTCCAGGGCAACAGCGGCTTGCGATGGATCGTGATCGGCGTGGCGCTTTCCGTGCCTGTGCTCGTCGCGATGCTGGTCTACGCACTTGTCACGCTCAACCGGGTTGCATCGCCCGCAGAAACTCCTGCTTTGACGATCACCGTGACCGCCTACGACTGGTGGTGGAAAGTCGCCTACGACAACGCCGCCGATCCGACGCTGCGTTTCGTCACCGCCAACGAGATCCACATTCCCGCCGGCGAACCTGTACGCATCAAGCTGAAAAGCGCAGACGTGATCCATACGTTCTGGGTTCCGAAACTTGCGGGCAAGACTCAGGCGATACCCGGCCAGACCAACGAGCAATGGATCCAGGCCGATGCGCCCGGGGTGTATCGCGGGCAATGTTCGCAGTTTTGCGGCGCGCAGCACGCACACATGGCTTTTGAAGTCGTCGCAGAAAGCCGCGCGGATTTTGCTGCGTGGAGCGCGGGGCAAGCCCAGGTGCCGGCTTCATCGAACAATCTGAGCGTCGCCGCCGGCAAGACTCTCTTCCTCGACAAATGCGCGGGCTGTCATGCAATCCGTGGCTCGGACGCACAAGGCGCGCAAGCGCCCGACCTTACCCATCTCGACTCGCGCCGGCTCATAGCCGCGGGCACGCTGACGAATACTGCAGGGAATCAGCTTGCCTGGATCACGGGCGCGCAACGCATCAAGCCTGACTCGCTGATGCCGAGCATTGCGTTGAGACGCGACGAAGCGGCGAACCTCGCCGCGTATCTCGCGACACTGAAATAGGTAGAGAGGAGCGACGCTTTCATGAGCGAACTGTCATCGTCCGATGCGCGTGTCCCCGAATACGGCCGCGTGCCCGAGGGAAGCGCGCGCGAAAAACGCCTCGCCGGGATATGGGAAACGGCGCCGGGCTGGCGCGGATGGATATCGACGGTCGATCATAAAAGCATCGGCCTGCGCTATCTCGTGACGGCGTTCATCTTCCTGCTGATGGGCGGCGTGGAAGCATTGATCATGCGCGTGCAACTCGCCCGCCCCGACGCAACAGTGCTCACGCCCGAGCAGTACAGCCAGCTCTTCACCATGCACGGCGTGACGATGATCTTCCTCTACGCCCTGCCCGTGCTCTCGGGGTTTTCGAACTATCTGTGGCCGCTGATCCTCGGTGCGCGCGACATGGCATTCCCGCGCCTGAATGCGCTTTCATACTGGTTATTCCTGTTCGCGGGCATCTTTCTCTATTCGAGTTTCCCGTTCGGGCAAGCGCCGAACGCCGGATGGTTCAACTATGTGCCGCTGTCAGGACTCGAATACAACACGGGTCCGAACATCGATATCTATGCGCTCGGCATGGTGCTGCTCGGGGCATCGACCACGGTGGGTTCCGCGAATTTCGTCGTCACGCTGATCCGCATGCGTGCGCCGGGCATGTCGATCGATCGCGTGCCGGTGCTCGTATGGGGCACGCTGACTGCGTCCGGCGGCAACCTGCTGGCAGTGCCCGCGGTCAGCCTCGCGTTTTTCCTGCTGTGGCTCGACCGTCAGTTCGGCACGCACTTCTTCGATGTCCTCAACGGCGGCCGCCCTTTGCTCTGGCAGCATCTGTTCTGGATGTTCGCGCATCCGTGGGTGTACGCAATCGTGCTCCCCGCAATGGGTATCGTCTCCGATGCGTTGCCCGTCTTCTGCCGTCGCCGGCTCGTCGGTTATACGCCCGTGGCGTTGTCGACCGTTGCAACCATGGTGGTTGGTTTTATCGTGTGGATCCATCACATGTTTGCAACGGGTATTCCGGCGCTGGCGCTCGCGTTCTTCGGCTCCGCGAGCATGGTCATCGCGATCCCGAGCGCGGTCGCGACCTTCGCGTGGATCGCGACGATCTGGACTGGACGTCCCGTGTTCAAGGTTCCGTTCCTCTACTTCGCCGGCTTTGTGCTGCTGTTCGTGATCGGCGGTGTATCGGGCGTGATGACGGCAGCGGTGCCGCTCGACTGGCAACTCAACGATACTTATTTCGTCGTCGCGCATCTGCATTACGTGCTGCTCGGCATCAACGTGTTTCCGGTGATCGGCGGCGTGGTGTTCTGGTTTCCCAAGTTCACCGGCCGGATGATGAGCGAACGGTTCGGCAAGATCACGTTCTGGGTGATGTTCATCGGCTTCAATCTCGGCTTCTTCCCGATGCACATTGCAGGACTTCTCGGCATGCCGCGCCGCATCTATACCTACTCCGGCGACATGGGGTGGAACACGGTGAACATGGTGACGTCCATTGGCTCGTTCGTGTTCGCGGCAGGCGTGCTGATGTTTCTCTGCGATCTTGTCTGGAGCTATAAGCGCGGACCTGTGGCCGGAAAAAATCCTTGGGATGCGCCCACGCTCGAGTGGTCGGTCTCGTCGCCGCCACCGCCCTACAACTTCGCGACCATACCTGTGGTGGAGAGCGGTCACCCCTTATGGGAAGACCGCCTGGGGCAGGAGAATCCGACAGCACGCCGTAGTCAACTCGACGAAGGCATGATCCTCGATCACGGCCGCGAGGCGCTCGCGACCCGCGCGCTCGACGGCCGCCCCGACGCCATCCTGAAGATGCCCGGCGACTCCTACGCGCCCTTCTTTCTGGGCCTCGCCTCCACGCTGATGTTCGCCGCCATGCTGCTGCACATCTGGTGGCTTGCACTCGTCATGCTGGCAGGTTTCGCCGCTTCGCTCGTGGCATGGATGTGGCCCGAACGTGCGCTCCTGCAACGCGAACCGCAAGGAGGCGCACTTGGCTGATATCACCGACGACGCCGTGAATGCCGACCGTCCGCTGCCCATCGGCACGTCAGGAAGGCATTCGGGCGGATGGTGGGGCATGTGGATGCTGATCGCCACGGAAGCGGCGTTGTTCGGCTACCTGATCTTCAGTTACCTGTATCTGTTCTCGCAAGGTGGCGGCAAGTGGCCACCCGACGGCCTGCCGAAGATGGGCCCGGCGCTCTTCAATACTGCCGTGCTGCTGACCAGCAGCGTGTTTGTGGTGTTGTGCGAGCACGCAGTGAAACGTGAACGGCGTCGTCTTGCGGTGATCTGGATGAGCATCGCGATCGTGCTGGGCGCGCTCTTCGTGGACGTGCAGTTGAAGGAGTGGCACGACCATCCTTATGGACCCGCATCGCATTTGTACGGCTCGCTTTACTTCACCATCACGGGCTTTCATATGTTGCACGTGGTGGCCGGTCTGATCGTGCTTGCCGTGCTGCTCACCTGGACCGCGCTCGGTTTTTTCGATGACCGGCGTCACACCGTGCTGACCATCGGCGGGATGTACTGGCATTTCGTCGATATCGTCTGGCTCTTCATCTTCACCACGCTGTACATCAGCCCATACGTGCTCTAGGAGATACGCCGTGACGGCACCTCGACTGCCCCTTCTCCACGCCATGCAGCAGGTCTACGCGCTGCTCGGCGCACCGCTCGCATGGATCGTGCAGATTTGCGTTTGCGAGGCGCTTGCCGCGCAGTCGTGTTATCCCGCACAAGACCCGTTGCCGCATCCGAAGATGCCCGCTTTGCACGCGTACATCGGCGCGGTGAGCCTGGTTGCGCTGGCTGTCGCGCTGGGTGGCCTTGCCGCCGCGTGGCGCGGGTGGCGATCAACCGGCGAGGGCAAGGAGCCGAATCCGGATCGCAGGGCCGCACGCTTTGTTTATCGCGTCGCAATGCTCGCCAGTCCGATGTTCGTGCTCGGCCTGATCGTGACGGCGATGGCAGCGCTGATCGTCTCGCCGTGCAAGCCATGGTGAACCCGATGAGATCCGCCCTCGTCATCGTCACGTGCCTGCTTTCGTTTGCAAGACAGGCGTGCGGCCAGACCGCCGATCAGGCCTTGATTGCGCGCGGCGAGTATCTGGCGAAGGCAGGCGATTGCGCCGGTTGCCATACCGCACCGAAAGGCGGCGCGCCGTTCGCGGGCGGCCTCGGCATGGCGTCGCCATTCGGAACTATAGTCAGCAGCAACATCACGCCCGACAAACAATACGGAATCGGCGAGTACACCTATGACGATTTCGCGCGGACTCTGCGTGAAGGCGTAGCGCGCGGCGGCAAGCATCTTTATCCGGCGATGCCGTATCCCTCGTTCTCGAAGATCGATGACGACGACATGCACGCCCTCTACGCGTACTTCCTGCATGGCGTTCAGCCTGTCGCAAAGGCTGCAGCGCCCACGCGCCTCCCGTTCCCGTTCAATCAACGCTGGGCCCTTGCGTTCTGGAACTTCGCTTTTGCACCGACGGGACTCTATGCCGTTCGCACGGACCACGACGCGCAATGGAACCGTGGCGCGTATCTCGTGCAATCGCTGGGACATTGCGGCGCGTGTCATACGCCTCGCGGTCCTGCTTACGAGGAACGCGGCTATACGGAGTCATCGCGGTTATATCTGACGGGCGGGACCAACGATCACTGGTTCGCACCGAACCTCACCGGCGACCCCGGCGCGGGTCTCGGCCGCGTGCACGAAGCAGAGATCGCGGCGTTCCTGAAGTCAGGGCATGGCGGCGATCTGGTTACGTTCGGCAGCATGGTGCAGGTCGTTGAAGACAGCATGCAGTACATGAACGACGATGACCTGAATGCCATCGCGCATTATCTGAAGAGCCTGCCGGCAGAACAACCTTCAGGGGCCTACAGGCCCCGATCGCTCGGTGCGAAGCAAACAACGGCTGCGGCGCACACGGGTAACATCGAACGGCCGGGCGCCGGGATCTACCTCTCGTATTGCGCTAAATGCCACGGCGGCGAGGCGCAGGGCATGCCGCAAAAGTATCCGAAGCTCGCGGGCAACCCGGCCGTGCTGGGCCCCGATACCACGTCGCTGATCCGGCTGATGATCGAAGGCGGCAATTCGCCCGACACGCAGCACGGGCCGCCGCGAAAAAACATGCCCGCATATGCGGGCATGTTGACGAACACCGAGATCGCGCAAGTGCTTACGTTCATCCGCACGACATGGGGTAACAACGCGTCGCCGGTCACCACACGCGATGTCATTCTGCTGCGCGACGACATCCACAAATAGCGGTTGCGTCATGGGCCGGTGTGCGTGCCGCCACCGTGCGCGCCGCGCCATAAAAGCACCTGCTCGGCAGCGGCGGTCAATGCATCGAGCGAGACGGGTTTCGTCAGCAGCAAATCGAACCCCTTTGCCCGGGTGCGATTTTCCTCCGCACTGCTGGTGTATCCCGTCAGCGCAATCGCGGGCAAGCTCGCGAGCCGCGCGTTCGACCGCACTTGATCGATGAGTTCGTAACCGTCAATGCCGGGCATGCTGATGTCGCACAGCATCAGGTCGACGGACTCATGATCGAGGTACGTGAGCGCTTCGCTACCGCTGTGCGCAGTCGCCACCACCGCACCTTCGAGCTGCAGCAGCGCCGCGAACGCGCTGGCGGTTTCCGAGTCGTCGTCGACCACCAGTATGCGTACACCGCCAAGCGAACCGTTGCGCTCCTGCGCCATGTCGCCGCTTCCCGGCCTGCCATCGACGACTGGCAGCCAGACACGCATCAAAGTACCGCGTCCGGCGCCTTCGGACTGCGCGAGTACGCGGCCCGCGTGCATTTCCACGAGCTGCTTGACGAGCGCGAGCCCGATACCCATGCCGCCGCCCGTCTTGCGCCGCGCTTCGATTCCCTGCGAGAACATCTCGAAGATATGCGGCAACAGCGGCGCGTCGACCCCGAGGCCAGTATCGGCGACATCGATGCGCAGTTCGTCACCTTCCTGTGTCAGCCGCACCGAAACCGTCCCGCCGCGCGGCGTAAACTTCAGCGCGTTGGAGAGCAGGTTCCACACGATCTGATCAAAGCGTACGGGGTCGACCTTGGTCCAGAGCGGCGCGCCAAGTCCATCGAATGACAGCGTTATGCCGCGCAACGCCGCTTCGGACTCAATGGCGTCCGCGATGGTCGCGAGCATCTGCGCCACGTCGCTCATCGCGAGATTGAGCGCGAGCTTGCCGGTGCGCACGCGCGACAAGTCCAGCAAGTCGTCGATGATCTTCGCCTGTCCCAGCACCGCCCGCTGAATAGCGTCCGCCGCGAGCTGGATGGCCGCCACGCCACGCGCTTCCGGAATGCGCGGCAACATTTCCGCTTTCACATGAATCAGGTTGAGCGGATGCTTCAACTCGTGCGACAGCACAGCCAGGAAATCGTCCTTCAGCCGGTTCGCGGCCTCGGCCTGCGCCCGCACCGCGCGCTCTTCCGCAAGCTGCGTCTGGCGCACATCTTCTTGCGTCTTGCGATCGGTCAGGTCGCGCACGATCTTCGCGTACCCGGTGAATTTCGGGTCGTTCAACGGCGTCACCACACCGCTGCAATAGACCTTGCGCCCGCCCTTCGCGAGATGCCAGCGTTCGTCGTCGGCGCGGCCGTCGTGCTGGGCGATGTCACGCTCACGGCCAGCCACACCGTCCTCATTGTCTCGGGAGGTGTAGATCACATCGATGTTCTGCCCCACCGCCTCATGCTCCGAATAACCGAACACGCGCTCGGCCCCGGCGTTCCAGCTCACGATACGGCCATCGGGGTCCTGCACGATGATCGCAAAGTCGTTGGTCGTCTGGGCTGCCAGCCGCAGGCGTTCTTCGCCGGCGCGCACACTCGCTTCAGCGCGGCGCCGCGCAGTGGTTTCAACGAGGCTCACCACCGCGCCGTCGATACGATCGTCCGCCGTCCGGTAAGGAAGCAAACGCGCGAGGAACCAGCGGCCGTCGTTGGTCGCCACTTCGCGTTCGATCAGACGCAGCGACTGGAATGTCGCGCTGACGTCATCGGCGAGTTCGGGATACTTCAGCTTGTGCGTGATGTCGAAGAGCGAGCGTCCCACATCGGCGCCGATCAGGTTGAACACGGTGGTCGCGCTAGGAGTGTAGCGCTTGATGCACATCGCGCGATCCACGAAGACCGTTGCAATGTCCGTGGACGTGATCAGGTTCTGCAGGTCGTCGTTGGCCTTGCCGATTTCCTCGATCTTGGCCTGCAGTTCTGCATTGACCGTGATGAGTTCCTCGTTGACAGACTGCAGTTCTTCCTTGCTGGTCTCGAGTTCTTCCGTGGCCGATCTCAGCTCTTCGTTGATGGCCTGCAGCTCTTCATTCGACGCCTTCAATTCTTCCGTCGATGTTTCGTACTGTTCGATAGTCGTCTGCAACTGCTCCTTGCTCAGGTGCAGTTCCTGTTCGAGCTGCTGCATCACCGTGTCGTGACCCGCGTGGTGCTCCGCTGCCACCGCGTTTTCGGTCATCGCTTCCTGCACCTCGTCGAACAGCACGAGGATGAAGTCGGCGTCGGCGGCGGCATCGTGAAACGGACGCACGGTCATGTTCACAAACGACGGATGACCATCGCGCTGCAGCTTCACGCGTCGCGCTTCCACGCTGTTGCCGGTTTGCACGGCCTGAAACAGCGCAGTGCGCAGATCGAGCCGCAACTCGGGCAGGACCACGGCAATCAGGTTGCTCGAAGGCTCGCCGCCGACGTAACGCAGGAAACGGCCGGCGTTGTCGGACATATGCACGATCTTCGAATCGCGATTCACGATCACGCTGGGTGGCGCGTATTGCTCCAGCACGCGCTGGTGCAACGCGCTGAACGAGAAATTGCGGCGCCCTGGAATCAGCGCATACCCCTCTTCTTCGACGTTCGTGTAGCGTCCCTGGTTCGACATGCTCGGCGTAGTAAGCGCAGGCCGGTTCGGCAACTTGGCAGCCTTCGCGCGATACACGCGGTTCTTCTTGTCCACGACCGTAAACAGGTCTTCGACCGAATCGGCGGACTCGGAGCTGCCCAGGAACAGATACCCGTTGGGATAAAGCGCATAGTGAAACATCTCGAGCACCTGATGCTGCACGCTGCGATCGAGATAGATCAGCAAGTTGCGGCACGAGACCATGTCGAGCCGCGAGAACGGCGGATCGCGCAGCACGTTGTGCATGGCGAACAGGATCTTCTCGCGAATGCTTTTCACGACCTCGTAGTGCGCGCCCGTCTTGACGAAGAACTGCCGCAACGAAGACGGCGGCACGTCCGACATGATCGATTCCGGATACACGCCGGCACGCGCACGGGCGACCGCGCTTTCATCGATATCCGTGGCGAACACCTGGATGTTTGCGGTGGAGCGCAGCAACTCCCGCTGCTCCGTCAGCAGCATGGCGAGCGAATACGCTTCTTCTCCCGACGAACATCCTGCAACCCACGCCCTGACCTGATCGCCGTCGTTCTTGCCATGAAACAGCGCGGGCAGCACATCGCGCTCGACCGACTCGAAGGCTTCACGATCGCGGAAGAAACTCGTCACGCCGATCAGCATGTCCTTCAGCAACGCGCCCGTTTCCCGCGGATTTTCCCGTAGCAGGTTGCGATACTTGATCAGGTCCGGCACGCCGTTCACCTGCAGGCGACGCTCGATACGGCGCAACATGGTCGCGCGCTTGTAGAAGCGGAAGTCGTGGCCGGTACGCGAGCGCAGCGTGGACAGGATGTCCTGCAGCGCAACCTCTGCCTCGCCACGCCGGTCGGCCCGGTCGTTCAGAGTCAACGCGGGTGCATCGATGTCCGGCAACGCGATACGTTTGGCGTTGTTCCAGATATCCAGCAGTCGTTGCGGCATTTCGACGACCGGCAGAATCAGATCGACTTGATCCGTCTGAATTGCGTTCTGCGGCATCTCACCGTATTCGGCGTCGTTCGGTTCTTGCGCGAGCGTCACGCCGCCGCGCTCCTTGACGGTGGCGATCCCAACCGCGCCGTCGCTGCCGGTACCCGACATGACAATGCACATGACATGCTGGCCATGTGCCTCCGCGAGACTGCGGAACATCCTGTCGATGCTGACCGGCCGGCCCGTATGAGACTCGGCATCGCTCGCGTCCAGGTGCCCGTCCGTCATGGTCAGGCTCTTGCCCGGCGCGATGACGTACACGTGGTTTGGTTCGATGGGAGTCGGCCCGCTGACCTGCAA
Organism: Burkholderia sp. PAMC 26561; assembly: GCF_001557535.2. Lineage (NCBI taxonomy): Bacteria > Pseudomonadati > Pseudomonadota > Betaproteobacteria > Burkholderiales > Burkholderiaceae > Burkholderia > Burkholderia sp. PAMC 26561. Next base: position 1,551,527 of record NZ_CP014307.1, on the reverse strand, counting down.
CACCCGCATGCGGGTCACGTTCTGCAAGACCTTGTCCGCGCTGCTGACGTGCTTGGCCGACAGATGCAACACGACGACGAACGCCATGCCCATATCCGCCGGCGCATTTTCGAAAAAGCGCAGCAGCGCCTGGACGCCGCCTGCGGACGCGCCTATGCCGACCACCGGAAAGCTTAGTGTACTCGACCGGTGCGCAGCTCCCGGACCGTCCCCGGTTGCGTTCTCACGGCTCGCGTCATCGCCAGGTGGCGGCGCCGTTGATGTTGGTGTCTCACTCACTCCGTGGGCCTCGGTTCATGACGCTTCAATGGTCGATAGGTGCCGGTTCGCTTGCTTGAACGCGCGCGCGGCAACGATGATCCTGGCAGGCACATCAATGCGAATACCACGGGAGGAAAACGCCCCGATGCTCGTTCTTTTACTACCTTCTTGCATCCGGAAGCGTATTGCCCGATCAGGCAAGGACGGTGGCCATTATATTCAAACAGCATTTTTTAGGGACAGAAGCACATGATTCCAAAGGTGATTCGTACCTAAGTTGCCGTCGTGTCCGTCAGGTCTGGCGGCTGCCCCGCGTCGAGTTCGTCGCCGGTGTCAAATGGCGGCGCCTGCACCGACGGTTCTACGTCGGGCGCTCCTCCGGTCAAGCTGCCTTGGTCCACCCGGGCTGTCCCGCTGGTACGTTTTCAGATCCATCGACAATTTTAACTCCTATGTGGGTTCAGCCGGCACAAACACCGAATGCAGCGCGCAATGCATGATCTGCCGGGCGACCGCGTTGCCCCGATGCATGGAATCCGGCAGTTGTATGGACGGTCGGAAAAACCTGCATGACCCCACTTTTCTTTTTGATCCGCGCCCAATTTTTGGCGTCAACTTTTCCGTCGGGTGCCCGTTAATTCACTGGAAGCAGGTTGAAACTCCGATTCACTCGATGGAACCCGCACCATGGCATCACTCCCTCTTTTCGACCATTCCCCACAGACCCATCTTGTGGCGCCGAGCCGCCTCGAACTAAACCGACGCGAACAACGGCTCGTCGCAGACATGCGCGACAGCCTTGCCGCAACGGGTACGCTCGCCATTGCAGGGTTGCTTGCGATCGTCATGTTGGAGGCCTGGGACCTTCCTGCTACGTTCATCCTCGGTCTCCAGGAAATCGTGGGCGTGGTTGTGTTCGCGACATGCACCTGGTTCATGTATGAACGCGGCGAGAAAAAACTCCGCCTGTACTCCTTCGAACCGGCAGACCATACGATGACCGGCGAAATCCGTGCGCTGCTAAACCGTCTGCCGGACGGCGCGGCTTATCAGCGAGCAATCGACGCCGAACAGCGTCCGTACACGACCGGCGAACTCGAAGAGATTCGCACACGCGTGAGGGCGTTCTCGCCAGCCGAATAAACCTTGGCGTCTTCGCTACGGGATACGTCCTGTCGAACGCGGACCTGAAGTCGTGGGAGAGCATCCCGGCATCAGGTCCGCGTTTTGCGTTTTTGGTCGGACCATGTCAGCCCGAAAACGCCATGCCAGAAAATATCTCGCACCCGTTGGTCGTGTCCCCGCATTTTGACGACGCCGTATTCAGTTGTGGTGCTTTCATCGCGGCGCATCCGGGGTCGGTGGTCCATACCGTCTTCTCTGGATGCCCTGCTGAAGACGTGACAACTGACTGGGACCAGCACTGCGGCTTTACTAACGCAGCAGAGGCGATGCGCGAACGCGCATGCGAAGACGATTTCGCGCTGGAAGTCCTGGGTGCGCTCGCTGAGCGCGGCGACTTTCTCGATGCGCAATATGCTCCTTACGGGACGGCTCCAACCGTCGAATCAATCGCGAGCAAGCTTGGCGAAGCAGTGCGTCTTCATGCTGCTCGCACCCTTCTTGTTCCCCTGGGCCTGTTTCATTCGGATCACGAACTCGTGCACCGCGCATGCATCGATGTGTGGAATGCAAACCCTGCGCTCAAGTGCTTCGCTTACGAAGACGCCCTCTACCGCCGCATGTCGGGCCTGCTGCAGGCGCGTCTCGCGGATCTTGCCGCACGAGGGATCAGTGCGACGCCTGAGCCCGGACATTGGCGCGCGAACCAGCACGACCAGGCGCTAAAACGCGAGGCGGTCAGAGCGTACGCAAGTCAGCTCAAAGCATTCGGACCGGAGGGCTACGACGATGTCTTTTGTACCGAACGCTGCTGGAAGCTCGAACTAGCCAAATGAAAAGCGATGCGCCTAATATTGATTTCGAGCCCGTACCCGAAACGGAAGCAAGGGCAAGGATATCGGTGGTGGTGCTCACCTACAACCGCTGCGCGCAGGTGCTCGAAACGCTCAGCAGGCTTTGCGCGCTGCCGGAGCAGCCGCGCGTGGTGGTCGTCGACAACGGCTCGACCGACGGCACCCCGCAGCAGATTGCCGAATGCTTCCCCGATGTGACGCTCATCATTGCGCAGACGAATCTCGGCGCAGCGGGGCGCAATGTCGGCGTGAGCAGCGTCACCACGGAGTACGTAGCATTTTGCGACGACGACACGTGGTGGCACGCCGGATCGCTGCAACGGGCGGTACAACTGCTGGACAGCGCGCCGCGGGTAGGCGTGCTCAATGCCCGTATTCTCGTGAATGACGCCGGCGAAACCGACGACACGTGTCAACTCATGGCGCGCAGCCCGCTCGACGCAGCCGGCCTTCCCGGTCCTTCGTTGATCGGATATATGGCGGGAGCCTGCGTCTTCCGCACGTTGCTCTATCGGCAGATAGGGGGTTACGAACCGCGCCTGTTCATTGGCGGGGAAGAAGAGCTGGTGGCGCTCGATGTGCTCGCGAGTGGCTTCGCGATCGTGTACGCAGACGAACTTGTTCTTCACCATCATCCCTCACCGATACGCGACAGCAGCTTGCGCCGGCGCTTGCTTGCCCGCAATGCGGCGTGGGTTGCGTGGATGCGTCTGCCATGGCGCGAAGCGTGGAACACCACGCGCGTTGCCATCAAGATCATTCGCCGCGAAGGCACTTTTCCCCGCGACGCTTTCTCTTTGTTCGCGGCATTGCCGTGGGCGCTCGCGCGGCGTCGCGCGATTCCTGACGACGTCGCACGCATGCGCGGTGCGGTGCATCTCGCCGAACGCACATACGCCCGGTCCTGAAGCAGTCACCACACGACGCGCACCCTAAATGAAACGCAGGGGAAACGCACGCAAAATAAATGCGTAGGTATCGCAACGAACCAACGCTTCTTTCGTTCGCTTCACGAGTGGCACAACGAATGCTGTGTCTGGTCCAGCCGCCCAAGCTTCAGCGGGCGCGACCTGCTCCAAGCCAAGACCTTCTCCAGGGACACCATCGTGAAGATCGCACTCATCAGCGAACATGCGTCGCCGCTCGCTATTGCCGGCGGCGTCGACAGTGGCGGACAAAATATCTACGTGGCGAATGTGGCGCGTCAACTTGCCCGAAAGGGACATCAAGTCGATGTCTTCACACGCTGCGACAGGTCGTTGTTGCCGCTGATCTCGAAGTTCGAGGGAGCGCGGGTCATCAATGTACCGGCGGGGCCAGCAAGGCAACTGCCCAAGGAGCAACTGCTGCCATTCATGGAGGAGTTCTCGCGATTCGTGATCCAGTTCTTCCGAAACGAACCCACGCGCTACGACGCCGTACATGCAAACTTCTTCATGTCGGGCCTCGTTGGCCTTCGCGTGAAGGAAGCCTTGGGCGTACCGCTCGTCACGACCTTCCATGCGCTTGGCCGCGTGAGGCGTCTGCATCAAGGCTCGGATGACGGTTTTCCCGATGATCGATTCGACATAGAAGACGCGCTGGTACGTCGTTCGGATTCGGTGATAGCCGAATGCCCGCAGGATACGTCCGATCTCGTGTCGCTTTACGGTGCGGACCCGGCGCGGATCGACCTGGTGCCATGCGGTTTCGACAGCGACGAATTTCATCCGTCTGATAAAGAATCAGCCCGCGCCGAATTGGGGTGGCCGCAAGACCGCTTTATCGTGCTGCAGCTTGGACGGATGGTCCCGCGAAAGGGGATCGACAACGTGGTGCGCGCGATTGGTCTGTGCAATGGCAAACAGAGTGACGCGGCGCATCTCTATGTAGTCGGAGGCAATTCCGATGAGGCGAACGAGATCGCCACGCCGGAGATAGGCCGCCTGCGAGGAATCGCACAGGAATGTGGCGTGGCCGATCGTGTTCATTTTCTCGGACGGCGTTCGCGCTCCCGTTTGCGTCTCTACTACAATGCGGCAGATGTATTTGTGACAACACCGTGGTACGAACCGTTCGGGATCACACCGCTCGAGGCCATGGCGTGCAGTACGCCTGTGATTGGCGCCGACGTTGGCGGCATTCGTTACTCGGTCGCCGACGGTCAGACCGGATTGCTGGTTCCACCGAAGGATCCGGCTGCACTGGCAAATGCCCTGATCTTGTTAAAAAGTAGTCCTGATCTTGCACGAACGATGGGCGAGGCGGGTCTCGCACGCGCACGCGAGATGTTCACATGGGACGGTGTTGCGGACGCGCTAGCAAGCGTTTATGCGCGCGTTTCAGGCATTACTGCAAACGAGGGAGAAGTCGCAACCCTGCGCGCCGTCGGGGGCGCGTCGGCATGAAGTCACAGCCAATAGCTCCCGCGCCGAGGGTCCCGGACAGGGCCGTCTTTCTCGACAAGGACGGGACTTTGCTTGTCGACGTTCCGTACAACGTCAAACCTGAACTAATGCAGCTCGCGCCTGGTGCGCGTGAGGCCTTGCAGGTTTTCTCGCGCCTCGAGGTTCCGCTCTATGTGATCAGCAATCAGAGCGGCGTGGCGCTGGGCAAGTTTCCTGTCGAAGCGCTGGACGCCGTTGAAGACCGTTTGCACGAACTCGTGTCGGAATGCGGCGCGACATTGTCCGGCGTCTACTGGTGCGTTCATCATCCGGAGGGCATGGTCGCGCCCTACAACCGCTCGTGTGACTGTCGCAAGCCGCTGCCAGGCATGTTGCTCAACGCGTCGGACGATCATCACATCGCGCTTGCGTCAAGTTGGTTCATCGGTGACATTCTCGACGACGTGGAAGCAGGAAACCGTTCGGGGTGCCGCACCATTCTCATCGATAACGGCAATGAGACGGTGTGGCGTCGCGGACCGTACAGAGAACCTTTGTGCCTGGCGCCCGATCTCCACGAAGCTGCGCGTGTAATCGAAAAAGCCACGCAAACCTCGGAGCTTGTCCAATGAAGCAGGCACCCGTGGTCAATATCGTCATCGAGTCGCACGCGCGCGCGCCGGCTACACGGTCCGCGCAACCCTGGGGCGACAATATCAAGCGCATCCTGTGCATTCGCCTCGACAACCTCGGCGACGTGCTGATGACCACGCCCGCTTTGCATGCGTTACGGACGTCGGCGCCGGGACGGCACATCACGCTGCTGGCGTCGCGATCGGGAGCGCAGGCGGCACGTTATATCGATGACGTGGACAACGTGATCGAGTATGAAGCGCCCTGGGTCAAGAACAACCGTACAGTTAATGCCGCGACCGACCTCGACATGCGCTCGCATCTTCAGGCGGAAGGTTTCGACGCCGCCGTGATCTTCACCGTATATAGCCAGAACCCGATGCCTGCCGCCATGTTGTGTCACCTTGCAGGCATCCCGAGGCGGCTCGCGCACTGTCGTGAGAATCCGTATGCGTTGCTGACCGACTGGGTTGCGGAACCGGAGCCGCAGACCGGCACGCGTCACGAAGTCGAACGGCAACTTGCTTTGGTGCAGCACGTCGGCGCGCACTCGAACAACACGCGCATGCATTTCAACGTGCGCCCGGACGACATCGAGTCATTGGCAATCAAGCTTGCTGATCGGGGCCTCTCGATCGACGAACCCTTCATCACGATGCACCCCGGCGCCACGGCAGCATCAAGACGTTATCCCGCCGAGCGGTTTGCACAAGCAGCCGCGCAACTCGCCGACACGACCGGCTGGCCTGTATTGATCACAGGCGGCCCGGATGAAGCCGAAGTTTGCGCCCAGGCGGGCGGATCGCACTGGATGACGGTCAACCTTGCCGGCGTGCTCGAACTCGGAGAGCTTGCCGCGCTGATCGCACGCACGAAAGTGCTGATCTCGAATAACAGCGGGCCGGTGCACATTGCGTCTGCGCTGGGTACACCCGTCGTCGATTTATATGCGCTGACCAACCCGCAGCACACGCCGTGGCAGACACCGCACCGCGTGCTCCACCACGATGTGCCGTGCCGCTGGTGCTACCGCAGCGTCTGTCCCGAAGGACACCATGCGTGCCTGACGGGGGTATCGGTCGAACAGGTAGTGAGTGCCGCCATGCAGCTTCTGCACGACGAACCCGTATCCACAGCAACGCAAGCAACCCGCGCGACCTCGTGAACCCTTCTCCTAATCAAGGCGACTCAACCATGTACACATTGGGCATCAACGCGGTGTATCACGACAGCGCCGCTGTGCTGATCGAGGACGGCGTAGTCATTGCAGCAGCAGAGGATGAACGCTTCACGCACATCAAGCATGCGAAGCGGCCTGTGCCGTTTTCCACGTGGCAACTGCCTTTCGATGCCATCGACTATTGCCTTAAGGAAGCCGGCATCGAACTCGCAGATGTTGACCACGTTGCGTATTCGTACGATCCGAAGCTGCTTTCGTCCATGCCGACGCACGCGGGCGCGACCATCGAATTGCCGCTCGAGCCGGGGCTCAAGCCGCTGTCGAATCCTTCGGAATCGCCGTGGGACCCCTTGTTTTTAAGCTACATCATGAATGCGCGTGCGCAGTTGATCGACGGCGCACCGCATCATCTGATAAAACGCTTTCGCAGCAACGGGCGCGCGATGCGCTTCGAGTGGCATTACGTCGACCACCATCTTTCGCACGAAGCGAGCGCGTTTCTCGCGGCGCCGTTCACCGATACCGCCGTGCTGACCATGGACGGCCGCGGTGAAGGCGTGACAACGAGCCTCGGTCAATTTGTCGATGGCGAATACAAGCGGCTGAAGCAGGTGGAGTTGCCGCATTCGCTTGGGCTTCTCTACGAGACGGTAACCGGCTATCTCGGCTTCCTGCACTCCTCCGATGAATACAAGGTGATGGCACTCGCCTCCTACGGCAAACCTGAGCACATCGATGCGTTCCACGAGATCGTCAAGTACCGGCAGGACGGCACTTATACAGTAGACGCGCCACGTCTTGTAGAACGCTTCGGGCCTGCCCGCGAACGCGGCGGCCCGCTTGAACAACGACACTTCGACATTGCCCATTCGTTGCAAGCCGTGCTGGAAGAAACCGTGCTGAAACTCGCTGGCTGGTTGCACGAACAAACCGGTCTCGACAAACTCTCCATGGCCGGGGGCGTGGCGCTGAACTGCGTGATGAATGCGCGCGTACGCGATCGCAGCCCGTTCAAGGAAGTCTGGGTGCAGCCTGCATCGGGCGACGCGGGCACCGCATTGGGCGCCGCGCTCTGGATCGACTATCGCGAGCGTGCGGAAACGGGTGACCGCTCGCGCAAGTGGCAGATGGATCATGCGTATCTCGGCCCGGAATACGCGGATGACGAAATCGAGCAATTGCTCAAGTGGACCAAGGCGCCGTATCGGCGGATGCATGATATAGCGGCTGAAACGGCTGACATCCTTGCGCAAAACAAGGTGATCGGCTGGTATCAGGGACGCACGGAATTCGGTCCGCGCGCACTTGGCGCACGTTCCATTCTCGCGTCGCCCATCGATCCGTCCATGCAGTCCAAGCTCAACGAGATCAAGGATCGCGAGGACTTCCGGCCGGTCGCGCCGGTCATCATGGAAGAGTACGCCAGCGAGTGGTTCGTGGACGGCGGTGTAGCGCCGTTCATGTTGTTCATCTTCGATGTACACCCCGCAAAGGAAACGCAGATCCCTGCTGTGCGGCACGTCGACGGCACCGCACGCGTGCAGACAGTGAACCGCAATCAGCATGCGCTTTACTACGATCTGATCGATGCCTTTCGCAAACGCACAGGCGTGCCCGTGCTGGTCAACACGTCCTTCAATACGCGCGGCGAACCAATGGTTAATTCTCCGCGTGACGCGCTGGAATCCTTCTGGACGTCGCCGCTTGACGCACTCGTGATCGGTTCGTTCCTGATCGAGAAGAATGGGGTCCGCGCATGAGTACGTTCGCGGCGAGCCCGACTGATGCTTTCGAAAACGTGCTGCGTAAAGGCGAGAAGTCAACGGATGATTCGCGGTTCGCCGCAACGCCCGACATCTCCGTGGTCGTGCCGACCTACAAGCGCCCGGCGATGCTCGAACGCTGCCTCGCGTCGATCCTGACGCAGGACTATGACCCGGCGCGCTTCGAGATCATTGTCTGCGACGATGGTCCGGACGATGCAACCCGCGCAACCGTTGAGCGCATCGCACACGAGCGCGCGAAGACCGGACCGCGTGTACGCTATCTGCCTGTCACCGCGACACAAGGTCCGGCTGGCGCACGCAACGCGGGCTGGCGTTTATCGCGAGCGAGCAGCATTGCGTTCACCGACGACGATACGCAACCCGACGCGCGCTGGTTGTCATCAGGTATGAACGTCCTTGCGGAAGGTTCGGGCGCCGTGGCGGGACGCATCATCGTGCCGTTGAGCGGCCGTCCGACCGACTACGAAAACGATGCCGCCGGCCTCGCACACGCAGAATTTGCAACGGCCAATACCTTTGCACAACGCTCGGCGCTGGAACGCATTGGAGGATTCGACGCCCGGTTCACCGCCGCGTGGCGTGAAGATTCCGACTTGCATTTCGCGTTCATGGAAGCAGGCATACCGATCGCCCGTGCCGATGATGCGATCGTGCTGCACCCGGTACGTCCCGCACGATGGGGCGTAAGCATGTCGCAACAAAAGAAGAGCCAGTTCGACGCGCTGCTGTACAAGAAATACCCGGCGCTGTTCAAAGCCCGCATTCGCCGCGCACCACCGATGCTGTATTACGCGATCATCATGGCGGCCATCGTTGCGGTCGTTACCGGCGCTTATGGCCACGCACAGCTCTCGGGACTCTCCGTGATCGCTTGGCTTGCGTTGACCGCACGGTTTTGCATCACGCGTCTCAGGCATACCTCGCGCGCACCATCGCACCTGATGGAAATGGCGTGCACCTCCGTCGTCATCCCTTTCCTTTCGATCTACTGGCGGCTCTATGGCGCGCTGAAGTTCAAGGTGCTCTTCTTATGACCGAGCGCATCGCGATCTTTCGTGCCTTGCAACTCGGTGACATGCTGTGCGCCGTTCCCGCGTTGCGTGCATTGCGGCAAGCGAAGCCCGGTGCGCATATCGCGTTAATTGGCCTGCCATGGGCGCAAAGTTTCGTCACACGCTATGCGCATCTCGTCGATGAGCTGATCGTTTTTCCTGGCGCAATCGGCTTCCCGGAGCAAGCGGAGACCAACGAGCATCTGGAAGGCTTCTGGCAAGACATGCACGCACGTCGCTTCGATCTCGCCATCCAGATGCACGGGAGCGGAGGCATCGCCAACGATATCGTCGGGCGGATGGACGCATCTTCAAATGCAGGCTTCGTGCAACCGGGCGAGCCGCAACGGGATGGCGTGTTTGTCGAATGGCCTGGAACGGTTAATGAAATCCTGCGCTATACGACGCTGATGCAGGCCCTGGGTTGCGGCGCGGAAGATACAAGTCTGGAGATTCCGCTAAATGATGAAGACCTTGCGGAATATGCCCGTCTGGCGCGTGTTTTCGGGCTAAGACCCGATCGTCTCGTGCTGATCCATCCCGGCGCTCAACTGCCTTCGCGCCGCTGGCCTGCTGAGCGCTTCGCGCAAGTTGCATCGACACTTGCCGGCGAAGGCTGGCAAATTGCGATCACCGGCGCGGCAAGCGAGCACTTGCTGACCACGCGCGTCGCCTCTGCAATGAGGGGCCGTGCAATCAACCTCGCAGGAAAAACGCCGTTGGGCGGTCTTGCCGCGCTAGTATCGAACGCTCGGCTGGTGGTCTGCAACGATACCGGTCTTTCGCACGTCGCCGCCGCCATGAAAACGCGCAGTGTAGTAGTCGCGTCAGGCAGCGACACCCGCAGATGGGAACCGCTCGACCGCGACCGGCATCGCGTGCTCGCCGATTATCCGTCTTGTCGGCCATGCGCGTTTCGTGAGTGTCCCTACGGACATCCGTGCGCACTCAACGTGCATGCAGAGCACGTGGTCGACGCCGCCTTGAACCAACTCTCACACTACGCGACCACTCATGCCGAATGACGCTCAACGACGCCTGCGCGTTCTTACATGGCACGTGCATGGCAACTATCTCTACTACCTGACCCAGGCGCATCATGACTTCCATCTTGTGACGAAACCCGGCAATCCGCCAGGGTACGCCGGTAGCGGTGGTGTTTTGCCATGGGGCGCGAACGTGCATGAAGTGCCTGCAGAACAAGTCGCATCGCAGGAATTCGATGTAATCCTGTTCCAGCATAAAACCCAATGGGATGACGACCGCGTCAATCTGCTGAGCGATGCGCAACGCCGCCTACCGCGCGTCTATATTGAACATGATCCGCCACAGGAAAACCCGTTCGAGCAGCGTCATTGGGTAGACGATTCCAACACGCTCCTCGTCCATGTGACGCATTTCAACAAGCTCATGTGGGACTGCGGCGCGACACCGACACGCGTGATCGAACACGGCGTGATCGTGCCCGATGGCGTGCGGTACACCGGCGAGAAAGAACGTGGCATTGTAGTCATCAATCATCTGCGGCAGCGCGGCCGGCGTCTGGGTAACGATGTCTACGCCGATGTTATCAAGCACGTGCCGCTGGATCTCGTCGGCATGGATGCACAATCAGCGGGCGGTCTGGGTGAGATCGGCAATCTGGAACTTGCGGCGTTTTCGGCGCAATATCGGTTCTTCTTCAACCCTATTCGCTGGACCAGCCTGGGTCTCGCCATAGTCGAAGCGATGACCATCGGCATGCCGATCATCGGGCTCGCGACAACCGAACTCGCAACGGTGATTCGCAATGGCGAAAGCGGTTACATCGACACGAACGTAGCTGCGCTGGTCGATGCAATGCAGCGCCTGATCCGCGATCCTAAAGAAGCGCGTCTATTGGGCGACGGCGCACGCAAGGTCGCCATTGAGCGCTTTCATATCGACCGGTTCGCAGCGGACTGGAACGAGACCTTGCGTCATGTCACGAGCTAACTCAAGCATCCGAGGATCATCATGAAAGAACATCATCGCAGGCGCATTCTGGTGACCGGCGGCGCCGGATTCCTCGGCTCGCATTTGTGCGAACGACTCGTGGCGCTCGGGCATGACGTGCTGTGCGTCGATAACTTCTATACCGGGACGAAGGACAACATTGCGCACTTGCTGGACTGCGCGAACTTCGAGCTGATGCGTCACGACGTGACGTTTCCGCTCTATGTGGAAGTGGATGAAATCTACAACCTCGCGTGCCCTGCTTCGCCGATTCATTATCAATACGATCCGGTGCAGACAACGAAGACCAGCGTGCACGGTGCGATCAACATGCTCGGCCTCGCCAAGCGCGTGAAGGCGAGAATCTTCCAGGCATCGACAAGCGAAGTCTATGGCGACGCCCGCGTTCATCCACAACGGGAAGACTACTGGGGACACGTCAATCCGCTTGGACCTCGCGCGTGTTACGACGAAGGCAAGCGCTGCGCCGAAACGCTTTTCATGGATTATCGGCGGCAGCATGGTTTGTCGATCAAGGTCGCGCGGATCTTCAATACGTATGGTCCGCGCATGCATCCCGCAGATGGCCGCGTCATCTCTAACTTCATGATGCAGGCGCTAGCAGGAAAGCCGATCACCATTTACGGCGACGGCTCGCAGACGCGCTCGTTCTGTTATGTCGATGACATGATCGATGCCTTCATTCGCCTGATGAACAGCCCTGAAGATGTGACGGGACCCATGAACCTCGGCAATCCACACGAGTTGTCGATGCTCGCGGTTGCGCGAAGAATAATCGAGTCGACGGGGTCGTCGTCGGAAATCGTGTTCGAGCCGTTACCCATGGACGATCCATGTCACCGGCAGCCGGACATCACGTTTGCGAAGAACACGCTTGGCTGGCAACCGGCCACTGAACTCGATGACGGACTGAAGCGAACCGCCGATTATTTCCGTCGGCTGACGAAAGAAGCTGAGGACCGTGCGAAGTTGCCCGCGCCCGTTTGCCCTCGGCGGCGTGGAATTCCTTCGTAAAACGGAACACCACGCGTGCCGAGCTAGCTCTTCGAAGGCAATACGCCAGCCAGCACCTGTTTTGCGGTATCGAGGATCACGCTGCCTTGTTCGGGGTCGCCCTGCAGCAAGGTCGAAGCAAACGCCTTCGCCTGCTTGACCGTGATATGCGGCGGCAGCGGCGGCACGTTCGGGTCCGTCTTCACTTCCACAAGCACCGGCAGGTCCGAAGCCAGGGCTTCATCGAATGCGGCGCCGAGACGCTCGGGATCGTCCACATAAATCCCCTTCATGCCGATCAGTTCCGCGAACTTGTGATACGGGACGTCGGGAATCTGCTGCGACGCTTCGAACTTGGGATCGCCCTCCATCACGCGCTGCTCCCACGTCACCTGATTCAGATCCTGATTGTTGAACACCACGCAGACCCACGCGGCGTCGGTCGGCTTCCGGTATTTCATCAGCGTGATCAGCTCGGCCATGTTGTTCATCTGCATCGCGCCGTCGCCGACCATCGCAACCACGGGCCGATCACGATACGCAAAGCGCGCAGCGATCGCATAGGGAACCGCTGCGCCCATTGATGCAAGACCGCCTGAGAGCGAGCACATCATGCCGCTTTTCACCTGGACGTCGCGTGCGTACCAGTTCGCGCACGAACCCGAGTCACTCGTGACGATTGCGTTGTCCGGCAGACGTGATGAAAGCTCGACCGCCACGCGTTGCGGATTGACCGGCGTCGCGCTTTGCATCGCGCGGTCGTGAAGCGTCTCGTGCCAGCTCCGGTTCCATCGCGAGATGCGGTCGCGCCAGCTACCTTGCGTCTTTTGCTCGAGCAGCGGCAACAGCGCCCGCAAGGTCTCGGCCGCGTCGCCCTGCAGGTTGACCTCCATTGGGTAACGCAGGCTCAGCATGTCGCCCTTCAGGTCGATCTGGACGCCGCGCGCCTGGCCTTCCTTCGGCAGGAATTCGGCGTATGGAAAGCCCGAGCCGATCATCAGCAACGTATCGCACTCGGCCATCAGCTTGTAGCTCGGCTCCGTGCCGAGCAGCCCGATGGATCCAGTGACCCAGGGCAGGTCATCAGGCAAGGCAGCCTTGCCGAGCAACGCCTTTGCAACGCCGGCACCAAGTTTGTCGGCGATCGCGATCAATTCCTCTCTTGCGTTGAGCGTGCCTGCGCCGGCAAGAATCGCGACCCGCCGCCCATCGTTGAGCACCGCAGCCGCGCGTTCGAGATCGGCGGCATAAGGCACCACCTTTGGTGCGGTCCAGCCCACGCCCGAGTGCAACGTTCCATGTGCCCGTTCCGGTTCTTCGTAGGGCATTTCCTGCAAATCGTTCGGCAGGATGATCGCCGTCACACGGCGCTCGGACAACGCGATCCGTACCGCACGATCAACGAGATGGCGAACCTGCGAAGGCACCGTAGCCTGCTGCGCAAAGGAGCCGGCGACATCCTTGAACAGCGACGACAGATCCAGCTCCTGCTGATAATGGCCGCCAAGCGCGGTGCGTGCCTGCTGCCCGACAATGGCGAGCACGGGCATGTGGTCCATGCGAGCGTCGTAGAGGCCGGTAATCAGATGCGATGCACCTGGTCCCGAGGTCGCGATACACACGCCGAGTTCGCCCGTGAACTTGGCATGCGCGCATGCCATGAACGCGGCCATTTCCTCGTGCCGCGCCTGAATGAACTCGATCTGGTCTGGCGCGCGGCGCATTGCACCGAATACGCCGTTGATGCCGTCGCCGGGATAACCGAACATCTTGCGCACGCCCCACGCATGAAGCCTCGCCACGATAAAGTCGCCTACTGTCTGCGCCATTGCATGCTCCTGCACGTTATCTGCGTTCATGTGAAAAAGCGCGACTGCGAAGCCGCGCTCTTCCGGTCAGCCCTTCTTGCTTGTTACTGTCCCTTCGTGTCGCTGCTTGCGTCCGCGCCCGGCATGTTGGTCGTGTCCGTCGCGGACTTGCGGGCCATCTTCTTGTGCGTCTTGCCGCTCTTGGCCATCGTGCCGGATGCAGGGTCGCCGCCGCTCGTCATACCGGCGGTCGCGGCGCTATGCGCATTTCCGCCGCCTGAGCCACCGTTACCATTTCCGCCACCGGCATTACCGCCCGCACCACCGCTTTGCGCCAATGCGATTGTCGATACGACGGCGAACAAACCTGCCAGAACAATTCGCTTTCCATCTTTCATGAAGTCACTCCCGTAGTTCCGTTCGGCCGATACGTTATTGCGCCGACACGCCCTTCTTCGTTGCAAGCGCCTGCGCCATCTTGTAGTGATCTTGGATTGTCGGCAGCGCCTTTTGCGCAGCCGTTTTTAGGTCAGCGTTCTGCCCGTCGGAGATTTCCTTCTGGAATGCATCGACCGCTTGCTTGTGTCCCTCGACGCCGACCTTCGTGATGTAAGCCGTATCGAAGTCCTTGCCCTTCAGCGGCTTGAGCGAATCCAGGATCGATGTATCGGAGTTGTCCTTCGGAACCGTCACACCCTTGGGGGCCGCCATCTTCAACTGCACGGTGAGCTTCGTGTGATCCATCATCATGTGCCGCGCGAAGGACTTCACGTCCTTATCGCTGGAATGGGTCATCGCGAGCTTGCTTGCGTCTATCTCGGTGGACGATGACATTGAAGCTGCCTGCACGAACGCCTTGTCCGTATCGGACAGCGGGTTTGCCATTGTGGTGGACGCGGCTTCCGTCTGTGCATGGACCAGCGGGGCGCTCGTGATCAGGCAGGCGGCGAGCAATGTGGAAAGAGTCGTGGTCTTCATTCAGATCTCCGTGATTCAAAATTATCGAAATTGATCAACTGCGTACGGAAGATCACAGCAACCTCCATACCCAAACGGCTCGGGCATGCTAATATTTACTGTACATCCATACAGTAAAAATGCCCGAGCAACCCTGCTACGTCGTCGCGGTCCGCGCCCTTTGCGAATTCACTGCAAAGCAAGGCGATCTCGACCTGCGCTTCACGCCATCGCCCACGGCGCAGCAGGGCATGGCCGGGCACAAGATCGTCGCCGCGCGCCGTCACGACCTTTATCAAGCTGAAATCACGCTCTCCGATACCTTCGGCGCGCTGCACGTGCGCGGTCGCGCGGACGGCTACGATCCCGTGCTCAATCAGATTGAAGAAATCAAGACGTATCGCGGGAAACTGGATGCCATCCCCGAGAATCATCGCCATCTGCATTGGGCGCAGGCGCGCATCTACGGCTGGATGTGCTGCAAGAAGATGGCATTGCGCGAGATCGGGATTGCGCTGGTTTATTTCGATATCGCCAGCGAGAAGGAAACTGTCATCACGGAAACGCAATCCGCGGAAACCTTGCGCGAGCATTTCGAGCTGCAGTGTTCGCGCTTTCTCGATTGGGCGCAGCAGGAACTCGAACACACGGCCCGGCTTAACGACGCACTCAGCGCAATGGTTTTCCCGCATGCGTCGTTTCGTACCGGACAACGCGAACTGGCAGCCTCGATCTATCGCGCCGCCGTACAAGAACGCTGTGTGATGGCGCAGGCGCCGACGGGTATCGGCAAGACCCTCGGAAGCCTGTTTCCAATGCTGAAGGCATGGCCAGCAAAGCAGATCGACAAGATCTTTTTTCTGACCGCAAAAAGCTCCGGCCGCCAGCTCGCCCTCGACGCGCTCACCACGCTGGGCCCGGAGACACCGCTGCGTGTGCTCGAACTGGTCGCACGCGACAAGGCTTGCGAGCATCCCGACAAAGCCTGCCACGGCGAGTCTTGTCCGCTTGCGCGCGGCTTTTACGATCGTCTTCCCGCAGCGCGCGAAGCGGCATTGGAAGTGACCCGGCTCGACCGCAATGCGCTGCGCACGGTGGCTCTCGACCACGCGGTGTGTCCGTATTACCTGAGCCAGGAACTCGCGCGCTGGAGCGACGTGATCGTCGGCGACTACAACTATTATTTCGATACCAGCGCCATGCTTTTCGCGCTCGCCGAGTCAAAGGAGTGGCGCGTGAGCGTGCTCGTCGACGAAGCGCACAACCTGGTGGAACGCGCCCGAGCAATGTATTCCGCAACGCTGGACGAAGCGCGTTTTCGCAGCGTTCGCCGCGCTGCCCCCGCGCCGCTCAAGCGATCATTCGATCAGATCGGCCGTGCATGGAGAACGCTTGCAGGCCAGCAAACCGATGAATACGCCGTGCAGGAAACGCTGCCGGCGCGATTGCTGGAAACGCTTGCAAACATGATTGCAGTCGTCACGGAGTTCATTGGCGAACAACCGGCTGCACTCGATCGCGACACGCTGCGCTTTTACTTCGACGCCACGCATTTCGTGCGCATTGCGGAACGCTTCGACACCCATTCTCTCTTCGATATCACCCTCGCCGGCTCGCGCAATCAAAGTGTGCTTTGCTTGCGCAACCGCGTGCCCGCGCCGCATCTCAAGGCGCGTTTCGCACAGGCGCATTCGGTCGCGTTGTTCTCGGCCACGCTCTCGCCCGCACATTTTTATCGCGACATGCTCGGCCTCCCTGAAACCTGTACGAACGTCGACGTTGCGTCGCCTTTTCATGCGGATCAGTTGCAGGTGCGCGTGGTGGCGAACGTGTCCACGCGTTATCGTGATCGCGAGCAGTCCGTGCCGCAGATCGTCGAGCTGATCGCGGCGCAGTATCGGCGCATGCCCGGCAACTACCTCAGCTTTTTCAGCAGCTTCGACTATCTGGATCAGGTTGCGAGCGCGTTGCGCCACGAGTACCCGGATATCCCGGTCTGGCAACAAACCCGTTCAATGAGCGAAGCCGATCAGCACGCCTTTCTTGCCCGCTTCACCGAAACCAGTCGCGGCGTCGGTTTCGCCGTGCTTGGCGGATCGTTTGGGGAAGGTATCGATCTCGCGGGCCAACGCCTGATCGGCGCTTTTATCGCAACGCTCGGGTTGCCGCAACTCAATCCCGTCAACCAGCAAATGAAAACGCACATGGACCGGGAGTTTGGCGCAGGATACGACTACACCTACCTGTTTCCAGGCTTGCAGAAGGTGGTGCAGGCCGCCGGCCGTGTCATCCGGGGACAGCATGATCGCGGCGTGCTTTATCTGATCGATGACCGCTTCGCCCGCACCGAAGTCCGGCGATTGTTCCCCGCGTGGTGGGAAGTCGAGATCGTGCGCCACGTGAGCACCCCTCGGGCACCCGTATTGCTCTGAGTGTGTCATCCCCACACAAGGAGCCGTCATGGCCGATACAAAGAAGCAAGACGCGTTGACCATGCTCGAAGAAGAGCATCGCGCGGTTGAAAAGCTGTTCGAAGCCTTTGAACGCGCCGATGAAAACGACCTGGAGCGCAAGGCGACATTGGTTCAGCGTGCATGCGAGCTGCTGACCATGCATGCGATCGTGGAAGAAGAAATCCTCTATCCGGCCGCGAAGGATGCGCTCGGCAAGGACGATAAGGACGATGTGAATGAAGCGTACGTGGAGCACTTTCTCGTCAAGACGCTGATCGAAAAGTTCACCACCATGCAGGCCGGCGACGAAGGTTTCGACGCCACCTTCAAGGTGCTCACCGAGAGCGTAAATCATCACGTTGAAGAAGAAGAGTCGGAACTGTTCCCGGAACTGCGCAAGACCAAGCTCGACCTGAGGGCAATGGGCGAACAGATCGCAAAGCGCCGTGAAGCGCTGCAGAACAAGATCACGGAAGTTGCCACTTCGCATTGAGCGTTTCAAATGTGGACAGGTGGATTTGATCGGGCCCGCAATTTTGCTAATATTCGCAAAAACTGCTGGCCCGCGTCGGTTGGTTGAGAGCACCGAGCATCACGGGCACGGCTTTCTCTGGAGGGCAAATTGTGACCCTATTCGTCTATATAAACACCGGCGGCCATCAGGACATTCGGGAAAGTGACCTGATCGAGATCGACGCAGCGGGCTTTCTCGTCGATATGGGAGCCGTGCTGGTCGATCGGTGCAGCAATGCCGTCGCGGCCTCGTCGCGTCCGGCGCTGCAGCAGATCATCCGCCGCATCAAGCCTGGCGATACCCTCGTGATTTCCCGCCTGGGATATCTCGGCAGCGGCGTCGGCGACGTGGTGTCCACGCTCACCGCGCTCGCGGCCAGGCGCGCGCGCGCCATTTGCCTCGACGCGGGCAGCAACGACCTGTGCGTTACGGGCAGCGACTCGCCCATACGCATGCTTCAACTCGCCGCCGAACTCGAACGCGACGCCAAACGCGCGCGGGCGCTCAACGCCGCCGCCATCGCCAAGCAGGTTGGTGCGCCGCAAGGACGTCCTGCATCGTTGTCCGAGTCGCAGCGCAAGCAGGCGCTCAGCGCGCTCGCGGCGGGCAGCACGGTGACGGCCATCGCGCGGGTTCTGAACACGTCGCGCCAGACAATCATCCGGCTACGCGACGCGGCGTCCAGACAAGCAGGGACGCACGCCGGCGCCGCAGAATCGGACGTTTCAGCGCACGAGTCACTGGCGGTTCACGGCGAATGAAAGCGCAACTTCCGGCGTGCGCGGGAAAGCGGAGTCGAGCAATATCGGTAGATTGATCTGCAAGGAGACATCGCCGATGGACCGTTTGAACACTGATATCGCTGGGCGCGTCAACGCGACCGACTGGCATCGGATAGAAGACGATTTGAACCGGTACGGCTGCGCGAGCGTCGACCAACTCCTGACCGCCGCCGAATGCGACGCGCTTTCGGCGCGCTACGCGCAAGACGATTTGTACAGAAGCCGTGTGGTGATGGGCCGCCACGGATTCGGGCGCGGTGAATACAAGTATTACGGCTATCCATTGCCCGAGATGATCGGCACATTGCGCGAAACGGTTTATCCGCACCTCGTGCCGGTCGCGAACCGATGGACCGCGCTCATGGGTATCGACACGCGCTATCCGGCGGTCCACGCGGATTTTATTCGCCGATGCCACGCCGCCGGGCAAACCCGGCCCACGCCATTGATCCTTCAATACGCCGAGGGTGATTACAACTGCCTGCACCAGGATCTATACGGCGAGCACGTGTTCCCGCTGCAGATGGCGATCTTGCTGTCCGCTCCCGGGCGCGACTTTACGGGCGGCGAGTTTGTGATGACCGAGCAGCGGCCGCGCATGCAATCGCGGGCCGAAGTCGTGCCGCTGGCACAAGGCGACGCGGTGATTTTTGCCGTGCACCAGAGGCCGGTGAACGGGACACGCGGAGTCTACCGGGTGAATCTGCGGCACGGGGTCAGCCGGTTGCGCTCGGGGCATCGGCACACGGCGGGCGTGATTTTCCACGATGCAACGTGATTTACCGATGCTTGCATGCCCCGTGTTCCGTCGATCAGTGCAACTATGAGATGGAAACGTCCAGTTGTTTGCCAAGTTTGGCGAACGCTGCTTCAATTGCGTCGAGTTTGGAGGAGTGCCGCGGATCAAGTAGCCGGTCGACCTGCGGCATATGAACATCCAGCCGACGGGCCAGCTCCGATTTCCTGATTCCTTGGCGGATCATTTCGTTAGCCAGCAACACCTTCGAAACCACGAGTGCCGGCAACTTGACGACGCTCTGCCCTTTGTTCGCCTTCGATGGTAGCGGAACCTCGCGTTTTTCATCGAAGTAGATCTCGATGGCGCTCTCGAGCGCGTCAAGCGCATTGAGCAAGGCTTCGTCTTCGTCGTCTCCGACGGATACTGCTTCGGGGATATCCGGGAAGGTCACGAGGTAGGTGTTATTCGTGGCCCGCTCCATTTTCACTGGATAAGAGAACATGGTCGTTTGATTCTCCAATGAGTTCGGCCCTTCATGCGAAGGCGAATGTGCTGGAGCTGAAATACAACATATATGTTGTCATCCATCCTGGTAGAACGCAACTTATTTGTTGTATTTAATGTTTTGCATGAGGACGGGGAGGCAGAAAAGGAAAACGGCCGCTGAACGGCCGCCTGAGCTATGCAAGAAAGTGGAATGTTGCCTTCAAAGCTTCGCTATAAATCCGGCCCACTGCAGGCCCCCCCCCAATCATTCATTCTCATCAAAGTAATGCCCGAACTTGACCTGCTTGGTCTTGATATAACGCTCGTTTTCCTCGCGCATCGGAATGGCCAGCGCCACGCGCTCGCATACCGGAATGTCATGCTTGAGCAGCGTATCGAATTTTGACGGGTTATTGCTCATCAGCCGCACTGAACGCACATCCAGCGCACGCAGGATCGCCGCAGCCGAATCGTATTCCCGTGCGTCGTCGGGAAGACCGAGATGCAGGTTGGCATCGACCGTGTCATAGCCCTGCTCTTGCAGCGCATACGCACGGATCTTGTTCGCAAGGCCGATGCCCCGGCCTTCATGACCACGCAGATACAGCAGAATCCCGCGATTCTCAGCTGCGATATACCGCATTGCCAGATCGAGCTGTTCGCCGCAATCGCAGCGGTAGGAGCCGAATACATCGCCAGTGACACATTCGGAATGCAGCCGGCAAAGCACGGATTCGCCGTTGGCGACATCGCCCATGATCAGCGTCAAATGTTCCGCGCCAGTGCTTTTTACGCGATACACGTGGGATTCGAAGATGCCGTAACGCGTGGGAATGGTGGCCTTCGCCACGAGTTCGACGCATTCTTCGTTGACAGCCTCGGCAGTGGATGCCGTTGAATCGGAAACGTTTTTCATGTTCTCTTGTACAGCATTTAAGGGCGCGGGCCGCATGCCGGAAGGTTTTTGCCTGTCGGCTGAACCGGTAACTGTATCAATATGCGGTGTCGCCCGGTCCGACATGTTAAAACGCCGGGGAAATATTTGCAGCCTGCAACGTGCAACCGCCGCTTCCCGCATGAAATCCGCCGGATTCGACGCGAACCGGGCATATCGAAAGAAGAACGTCTCGCTTCGATAAAAATTCCCCGGTTGGTAAAGTACATGACTACATAGACAACTCACCAGACCCATCTCCATGCCCAATCAACGTCGCCTGTCCTTCGTCCCTTCCTGCATGGCCCGCGCTGCGGGATCCATGCTGATCGCACTTGCTGCGTCCGGCGCCATGTCCGGCGCGGCTCACGCGGCGGGCAAAACGCTGGTGTTTTGCTCGGAAGGCAGCCCGGCAGGGTTCGATTCGGCGGAATACACCACCAGCACGGACTTCGATGCCGGCGCGCACGCCGTCTACGACACGCTGGTCGAATTCAAGCGTGGATCGCTCGACCTCGTCCCCGGTCTCGCGGAAAAGTGGGACGAGTCGGCCGATGCCAAGACATTTACGTTCCATCTGCGCCACGGCGTCAAGTTCCAGACCACGGACTGGTTCAAGCCCACCCGCGACTTCGACGCCGATGACGTCGTCTTCACGTTCAAGCGCATGATCGACCCGGAGAATCCATTCCAGAAGGCCCACCCGGTCAGCTTCCCGTACCTGAGCGATCTTGGTTACGACAAGAACATTGCATCGGTCGAAAAACTCGATGACTACACCGTGCGCTTCACGCTGCACACCTCCGACGTGGTCTTCGTGCGCAACATCGCGATGGAGTTCGCGTCCATTGTCTCGGCGCAGTACGCCGACCAGTTGCTCAAGGCGGGCAAGGCCGAGGACCTGAATCAGAAGCCGGTAGGGACCGGTCCGTTCGTGTTCCGCGATTATCAGAAGGACGCGACCATCCGCTATGACGCGCATCCGGACTTCTGGAACAAGAAGGACGTGCATATCTCGAAGCTGGTGTTCGCAATCACGCCGGACGCAGCCGTGCGCATGCAGAAACTTACGAGCGGCGAATGCCAGATGACGTCGTATGCACGTCCCGCCGATATCCAGAGCGCGCGCAACAATCCGAAGCTGGCAGTGCTGTCGAGCGTCGGCTTCAACGTGGCTTATGTCGGCTACAACACCACGCACAAGCCGCTCGACAACGTGCTGGTGAGGCGCGCGCTGGACATGTCCATCGATAAACAAGCGATTCTGAAGAGCGTCTATGAAGGCGCGGCGACGGTCGCCTCGAACCCGATGCCGCCCTCACAATGGTCCTATAACAAGGCGCTGAAAGACGCGCCATATGATCCCGCGAAGGCGCGTGATCTGCTAAAAGAGGCGGGTTTTCCGAACGGCTTCAGCATTTCGCTCTGGGCCATGCCCGTGCAGCGCGGCTACAACCCCAACGCACGCCTGATGGCGCAACTGATCCAGTCGGACTGGGCGAAGATTGGCGTGAAGGCGAATATCGTTTCGTATGAATGGGCCGAGTACAACAAGCGCGCGAAGCAGGCCGGCGAGCACGATGCCATCCTGTACGGCTGGATGGGCGACAACGGCGACCCGGACAACTGGCTTGGCACCACGCTCGGTTGCGATGCCGTCCACGGTAGCAACATGGCGAAGTGGTGCAACAAGCAATTCGACGATCTGCTCGGCAAAGCGCGCCTGGTTACTGATCAGAACGCTCGCACGAAGCTTTATGAAGAGGCGCAGGTCGTGTTCAAGGATCAGGTTCCTTACACACCGCTTGCACATGCCAACGCGTTCCAGCTGATGACGAAGAACGTGAAAGGTTATGAACTAAGCCCGCTGGGCGGCCATCGGTTTGATGGGGTGTCGCTGGACTGATCGTTTCGAGGGTGCGGCGGCGGACACATATAAGTCCGCCGCCTGTCATCAAGCCGGCTGCTCGAAACTCCCCGGGCTTTTGTCCGTCGCGCTCCATTGCGGCGTGCGCGTCTTGTCCGCCTTCTGCAGGCCTGCCGTCAGGCCCTCCAGATCAAAGTCCTTCGTGTAGACCGGCGTGCCCGGCTGCTGGCGCCAGGAATTGTCGAGACCGCCGTTATCGAAGGCATCGAAGCCTAGTTCGTTGACCAGTTGCAGGACGACCGCCTTGGCGTCGGCGCTATCGCCCGATACCGGCAACGCAATGCGCCCCTGCGTGCCTTCCGGCTTTCCGTGATCGCGCAAATGGGCTGCGTAGATATTGTTGAAAGCCTTGATCACCGGATGCCCGATCTGCTGCGCGACCCACTCGCTCTCGAGCATGCCTGACTCGATTCCATCGATCCGGCCATCGCGCTCACGCGGATAATAATTTCCCGTATCGATGAAGACCGTCGTGTCAGGTACGTCCGCGAGTAATCCTGCTGGCAGATCCAGCACCTTCTTTTCCGGGATCGTCACTACGATCACGTCTGCACCGTGCACGACATCGGCCAGTTCAGCGGGTCTTGCGCCGGTTTCAGCCGCGACATCGGCCAACGTATCCGGCCCGCGCGAATTGCCGATCAGCACCTCGTGACCATGCTCGACCCACCGCAGCGCCAGCACCTGACCAATATTTCCCGCACCAATGATGCCAATCTTCATACACCCTCCGTTCGTTTAAAGACCCATGGCATAAGGCGCGCAACGCCTATGCCTGAAACCGCCGGACGCGCTAGAATGCCCGCCGCGGCGAGGCTGATAGGCAATTAACATCGGCCTCATTGAATCATTCGATTTTGCTAATCGAGGGCAAACCCGCATACTTCATCCCATTCCTTAACCACTTCAACACAAGGACTTACGCAATGCCGATCATCAACAGCCAGGTCAAACCGTTCAAGGCAACTGCCTACCACAATGGCGATTTCGTGCCGGTTACCGACGAAAGCCTGAAGGGCAAGTGGTCCGTCCTGGTGTTCTACCCGGCTAACTTCACGTTCGTTTGCCCGACGGAACTCGGCGATCTGGCCGACCGTTACGCTGAATTCAAGAAGCTCGGCGTGGAAATCTACGGCGTATCGACCGACACCCACTTCACGCACAAGGCATGGCACGACACGTCGGACACGATCGGCAAGATCGAGTACCCGATGATCGCCGATCCGACGCTGACGATCTCGCGCAACTTCGACGTGCTGATCGAAGAAGAAGGCATGGCTCTGCGCGGCACGTTCGTGATCAACCCGGAAGGCGAGATCAAGCTGTGCGAAATCCATGACAACGGCATTGGCCGTGACGCTGGCGAGTTGCTGCGCAAGGTCCAGGCGGCGCAATACATTGCGTCGCATCCGGGTGAAGTCTGCCCCGCCAAGTGGACGCCGGGCGCAGAAACGCTGACGCCGTCGCTCGACCTGATCGGCAAGATCTAAGCGGCTTCAAGCTCGCGAAATAGTTGTATTGCGCTGTATTGTCCGGGCCGTTCGCGGCCCGGATGTCTGTCAGCAAGTCTCCCGAACAAAAATCATCTTTAAACGGACTCGAAACCGCCATGCTGGAAGCCAACCTCAAGACTCAGTTGAAAGCGTATCTGGAAAAGGTCAGCCGGCCGATCGAGATCGTCGCTTCCCTCGATGACTCCCCGAAGTCGGTCGAATTGAAAGACCTGCTCCAGGAAATCGCCACGCTGTCGGACCGCATTGCGGTGATCGAAACGCGTGACGACGACCAGCGCAAGCCGTCGTTTTCCATTGGCGAACCGGGCAAGCCTACGGGCATCCGCTTCGCAGGCATTCCGATGGGCCATGAATTCACCTCGCTCGTGCTGGCGCTGCTGCAAACCGGCGGCCACCCGGTCAAGCTCGACGACGCCGTGATCGAACAGATCCGCTCGCTCGACGGCGACTATCAGTTTGAAACGTATATCTCGTTGTCATGCCAGAACTGCCCGGAAGTCGTGCAGGCGCTGAATGTGATGGCGCTCATCAACCCGCGCATTCGCCAGGTCACCATCGACGGCGCGTTGTTCCAGGACGAAGTCGAGAAGCGCCAGATCATGGCCGTGCCGACCGTCTACATGAATGGCGAAGTGTTCGGCCAGGGCCGCACCGGCGTGAAGGAAATCCTCGCCAAGCTCGACAGCAACGCTGGCGCGCGGGCTGCAAAGGAAATCGAAGGTAAAGGCACGTTCGACGTGCTGATCGTCGGCGGCGGACCTGCCGGCGCGGCTGCCGCAATCTACGCGGCGCGCAAGGGCATCTCGACGGGCGTTGCGGCCGAACGCTTCGGCGGCCAGGTGCTGGATACGCTCGCCATCGAAAATTTTGTCTCGGTGAAAGAGACGGAAGGACCGCAGTTCGCGACGGCGCTGGAACAGCACGTCAAGAGCTACGAGGTGGACATCATGGACGTGCAGCGTGCCGAAGCGCTCTTGCCGGGCACGATCCACGAAGTGCGCCTCGCCAACGGCGCAGTGCTGAAAGCGAAGACGATCGTGCTGGCAACCGGCGCCCGGTGGCGCGAAATCAACGTGCCGGGTGAGAAGGAATATCGTAATCACGGCGTGGCCTATTGCCCGCATTGCGACGGTCCTCTTTTTAAGGGCAAGCGCGTAGCGGTGATCGGCGGCGGTAATTCCGGCGTGGAAGCGGCGATCGACCTGGCGGGTATTGTCAGCGCCGTGACGCTGATCGAATTCGGCGCAGAGTTGCGTGCCGATGCCGTCCTGCAGCGCAAGCTTCGCAGCATGAAGAACGTGACGATCATCACGCAAGCGCAGACCACGGAAGTCACCGGCGACGGCAAGAAGGTCAACGGTCTTTCGTACAAGGATCTGCGTTCGGGTGAAGCGAAGCACATCGAGCTGGAAGGTGTGTTCGTGCAGATCGGCCTCGTGCCGAATACCGAATGGCTCAAGGGCACGGTCGAGCTATCGCGCCACGGTGAAATCGTGGTCGATGCGAAGGGCGCAACGTCGGTGCCGGGTGTGTTTGCTGCCGGCGACGTCACCACCGTGCCGTACAAGCAGATCGTGATTGCGGTGGGCGAAGGCGCAAAGGCGTCGCTGAGCGCATTCGATTATTTGATCCGTAATTCGGTATCGGAGGAAGTTGAAGTTGGCGCGGAAGAAGCAGTCGCTTGAATTTAATTTTCTTGCCGGCGGGAATTTAATCCGCTAGCAACACGCTCGAAAGGAACGCCCGATAATCGCGATGCAATCGATTATCGGGCGTTTTGTTTTATCCGTTTTAATCGTCTGATGAAAAGCTAAAGTTTTCTTTTTGCTTGCCGTTGATATCGGGAGCTGACAACCATCTTCCTCGAGGTCAACCGTCATGGGAATCCTGGATCACACCTTTTCCACCTTTTTTCGCGGCGGCGCGCGTTCGAATCCCGCTGTAACGCAAAGACTCGAACGCACACTCGAGCGGGAAAGCGCGTTACGCCGCGAACTGGCGCAATTGAAAACCCGGGTCTCGGCGAGCGCGCCCGAGCTTCAGGTCAAAATGGATCTCATGCAATTCGATGTCTCGCAGGAGAAAGCGGCGGTGGCGAGCCTGACCGCGGCGTTGATGCAGGCGCAGGAAGATCTGGAGCTGGAAAAAGCGAACCGGTCGGCCGCAATTCATTTGCTCAAGAAACACGGGGTGGTGGATGGCGTCGCGTATTCGAGTTTTACGCGCGAAGAACGCGTCGAATTGATTGCATCGGCGATGGATGAGGTCGTCGGCAGCGAGACCACCATTCGATGGAAAGCACGCTCGCCGGCGAGCGCGAGATCGGGTTCGGGGAAGGGGGCGAAGTGAAGTGCGGGGATACTAGAGGTCCCCGGTCGCTCCTTTGAGCGGGTCCGGTTCACTGCCAAGCCCGCCTTTTCTAAAAAACAGATCCTTCGTAGACGGCTCGCGGATATCTCGTCTCGGCGCCATCTACCCGCGCCACGAACTGCACATATACATTTGGGGAAGCGTACCGGCTCACAAACCGGTGCAAAACGTCCGTAAACAAAGTGACATCGCCAATGCCTAGAAAACCATTGGAACAAATCGTCACTTCGATTTCAACGCCCCGCTCCAACCGATTGCGACCAAGACGCTGCAAATTACGCAGGCGGACGTCGCGCACTGCATCAATACGCCGCTGGTTTTGCTCGTCGGCGGTCCAGTTATAGAGCGAGAGAATTTCTCGCAAGGAAGTCGCGTCCATAAAGCTCAGTCTGTTAGCCGCGAAGTGCGACATGACCTTCCATTGGAAGCGCTCTGTAGAAGGCGGATAAGCTGGCATGGTGGGATGACTAAGATTGCGAACCGAGTCTATACCGGCGATGACTGATACCGGCTCTGTGAGCATTGCTTCACGCAATTCTGTACGTGGCAACATGCCATTGTTAGCCAGTATTCGCGCTGTAATGTGGTCATCAGGAACGCTGCCAGGAACATCCCAGGCAAGACCGCCCAGCCTCAGCCACATTTCGCGCGCACCGGACGCTCCCAATACATTTCTCGTATGAAAATATCGTTCGGGCGCTTCATGCCGCAACATGCCGCCGCGATGCTTGAACTCATCAAAGGGAATGTAACTGTGCTTGTCGGCTGATTTATGATCAACGGCAATCACGGACACTGCCGAATAAGGCTCTATATGTTCGCCGGCTACTCGCGGCGTGCGCACCCTGTAGTCATGCTGAAACGCATCTGTCTGAATGGGTTCGGCGTCCAGTTCAAACAAGTTGATAACCGGCGAGCAGTGCAAACGAAAATTGGAGGCCTCCACGCGGGTGTCGACCGGCAATGACCGGCCGAGCACGATTTCAAACTCAACGTGCGTTTCGGTCGGGGGAACCGTTGTCGAGTCGAAGCCGCACAGATCTATAAAGTGAAACTTCTCGGGAAACAAGAAATATTCAAGCAAGGTTTGTTCGGCATCGCATTGCGGATCAGCAGTAGGCCAGACACGGGTATCGGTTCCGAAACCGGACGTCTCAAAACGTAGCCCCCTTGCCGCTTGAGCGCGGCCCTCGTGAATGGACGGCATACGGACCGAGATTGAAGTCACATCGCGAGTAAGCGTGGCGTAGAGCGCCGACGCGTTTGCCCTTTCACCATGCAGATAAATACGAATTCGCGACGAGTCCTCAATCGCATGTTGATCGAACCGCTGCAAGTCGAAGGATAAGCAGATCACACTCCGGCCGTCTGCACGAGTGGATGCGTGAGCGTCAGTCAGTGTTAGTGGTAAAACCTCAACGTCCCTCGTCGTACGGTAGACGCAGGCGGTCTTGGCCGGGCCAACAGGTTTCGAGCGCACTGCGACGCCTTCCGGTACACGGTTCGATCCCACGCGGTTCGTGCGCGGCACACATTCCAGAATTGCCAGCGAAGGGATCGTGCGCGCCATGTGCGGCCAGAGCGTACCGACGAGCGGCTCCGTGATCTCCGGCATATCGTCATCGAGTTTTTGCCGCAAACTCCCGCTTAAGAAGGCGAAGCCTTGGAACAATCGCTCGACGCTCTCGTCTGGAGCGCCCACGTTCGTCAGCCCGAGTCGCTGTGCTGCTTCTGGGTGCGCTTGTGCAAACTCTTTGCTGGCTTCGCGGAGATAACGCATCTCAGCTTCATAATATTTAAGAATCGGATTCTCGCTCACGGCTGCAGCTCCGGTGGAAGCGGGGGCAACATCGTGCCCGCTACTGTCTTCGACGCGTTCGTGCCTACTGTGAAGATCCGCTCAGGCATCTTGAAGCCGCGCAGCTTGAGCAAGTCGAGCGGCCCTGTGCCCGCTTGAGTCCGGATTACATAGTGCAAAGGCTCCTTGTCTCCGTAAGTCCAGGTCAACGCGGTTCGCGTACTGTCAAGCGAACTTGCCTCAGCCTTTTCCAGCAAACGCAAAAAAGCCCAATCGCCCGTACTCTCGAATGCGATGCGCGTACCCGCGTCGAACGTTTGCCACGTAAGGATCGCCCGGCCATTCAAGCCGTTGCCCGGCCACTGCAATGCCTTCCAAGTCTCGCGCTGGTTGAAATACAAAATTGATACACCATCAATATTGAGTTCCGTACGTGTTACATCTACGGTGGGAAGCGCCATCAACTCAAAGCGATACCCCGCATCGCCTTGCGCGTAAAGCCGCGCGCCGATGGCCGACAGTTGCGCAAGCGCCTTAATAAATGCAGGATCGAACTGAAGCGCTTGAGGTGCAAGTTCACTTGGGGTCCAGCGATCGCCGCTTTGTTGGAGAACGCCGGCAAGCTGCGACGTGACGAAACGGGAGATCAGACCAGTGTCAGGACGTATGTAACGGCCAAGTTCTACAAACGATGCGTCCGCAGGTGTTTCGGCGAAAGGATAGCGCCCATCGAACGCCGTTTTAAACGGCGTCGCGACGCTTGTACGCCAGAGGTCGTTCAGACCTGCGCCAGCAGGCGTGAGAATGGTTTGCCATGCTGCGTCCAGGGGTCGAGCAAATAACGCATTGCCGAATCCGGCCCAGTGCACACCGAGACTCGCTGCGGTTATGTTGGCGTCATCTCGAGCTTGCATGAGTTCTGATAACTTGCCTTGAAATATGGCTTGCGCAAGCGTTCGTGCCATAGCTTGTGGCTCGGGACTTGACGCGATTTGTTGCAGCTTCAAACGCACCGCAGTGACACGATTCAGGTAGTGCGCAAGACCGACATCGTTTGGTGCGGCTGGTGTCCTAGTTGCGCCGCGATCATCAGTCACGTCCCCCATCATTGCCAACAGTGGTCCGAACGCGGAGTCAAGGGGATTCGGTGGCAGCGACTGGTCTCCAGAACTCGCAGCGCCGCCGTGCAACAGATCCCGTGCCTTGCGCACCAGCGTCTCTGATAGCGCTTGCGAAGGCCGTCCAGCCTGCGCTTGATACTGGACCGATTTCATCAGGGCGATCAAAGGCGACTGCTGTGCGTCCGCAAGCCGGGAAAGTTGATCGATGGTGCCACTTAAATTTGTTGACGACTGCCAACGCACGCTGTTGAGAAAGCCCTGCCACGCAGCCGCGTAGTCAACGAAATAACGTGCGGTGAGTCGTTGCTTAATACTTTCCTGCGAGTCTACTTTAGCCTCTCGTGCGGGGTCCGTCTTTGTGTTTATTTCAGAAAGTACCCAGTCACCACCGGTATTACGCTCGCGAGAAACCTTATCAATTGATTCGGCGATAAATCCGTCCCAAGCGGCACGTGTATAGATTCCCGGTACGCTTTGCGCCGTACCGAACAAACCGCGCGCATCCGCACCGTTCAGGAGGGTGGCAAGCGTTGCATCGGAGTACTTTCCTTTGGCTTCATCCATCAAGCTCTTATAAAGTGCGTCATCGGCAGTCTGAAGACCAATCTGGTTGATCAGTGCATTACGGGCACCGCCAATAGTCGAATCGTGAGATACGTCGTTGATCAAGGTGCGCCATTCTGGATGGGTCGCAAGATGGTTAGCGTAAAAGCTGGCAAGGCGTGGTGACTTGTCCAGCCACTCACCCACGGGCATGTCGGTTGGCTGGCGCCAGCCTTTAAGAAGCTCTTGTGAGAGGAACGCAGCGTCAGTACGTCGCGGTTCAGCGAGCATCAGGTATGCCTTTAACGCGTTGTAGTAACGCTGCATCGCTTTGGGATCCTGCGGACTATCAGACCGCAGTTCCGAAAGCATCGCAAGCGTTGACTGCAGCGACCGCGCGACTGGATCTCTTAGATTGCGCGCACTCACCGTCTGATAAAGCGGCCATAATTTCGAAAGAATTGCCTCGTTGGAGTTCAATCCCGCGCGCAAGTACCAAGGCGCGCCATGCTGGCCATTCGCTTCAAGCGTTTCGATGGTTTGCTGGAACTCGAGTTGCGTACGTATCGCCTCGCTGCTTCCGGCCGCAGCGGCCAATGCCCGCTTCGCCACCATGCTCGCAGATAACGCGATATCCCTATTCCCAATGAACGAAATAACCAGCGCGACGCACCACATCATTGTCGCGGCAGCAACCGCCGCCAAGACCGCATTGGACCAATAGAAGCCCACGCGCTTGCCTTTTCCGCTGCGCGCCGCGTCTGCCAAGAACCGCCACGTTGGCGACACCGATGCATGCAGCAGCGCCGTTTTGTTGAAATCTGATCCAGGCGGCGTCGGATACACGGGAACGAACATCATCCCGGCAAGCGAAGCGCGCCGCCATTTTGATGCCACCAACGCGTCGAACTGTGCGAGGATTCGCGCGCTTTGATGGTCCATGTATTCCGAGATCTGCGCCAGGTAGCGAATGCGCTCCGGCCCTCGCAGGGCAAGCGCGCCGCGATGGGCGCTCGCGCGCATGACGGTGTCCAGACCGGACGAAAAGCCGGGCGCATCCTTTAGCGCCATGCCCACAGCCTCGAAGGCCTCGGGTTGCTTGCCAGTGACTTGTACGCTATGCAGCAGGTAGACCGGAGCAGCCCACCTAAGATCAATGGCTTGTGTCGCGAGGGTGCGGGCGAGCTCTGGGTCAATGGTCGTAACGTCGGTTGCGCGCAGAACCTGCACCATTGCGTCGGCGGGTCGGCGGGGACGCATGCGGCTGATTTGATCGCGCCATGCCTTGCCATCTACGTTTTCAGGCGCAGCGTGCAGCAAGACGGCGTTTTCTGTGAGCATGAAGCCTGTTCGACGCAGGCCCGGTGCCACCGTTTCGGTCAGCGTATCTTGGCCGGTGACAACAAGCCATGGTTGACGGTATTTCCAGCGCCAACCGAATTGCCCGCGAAGCTCGGCACGAAGGTCGGTCAGGCGCGAGTCACGCGATACGCTCGCGGTCGCTTCCCGATCACGCGAAGCATTACCAGCGTTCCTGCGGAACACAATACCAATGGTCGTCCATGCCCCAACTCTGGACGCAAGCAGGTTAAGGACAATCGAACATGTCAGCCCAGTTAAGATCCAGATCGAAGCAGTCTTCTTCTCCTCCACGTGCGACGTTCGGACAAGGTCGCCACTGAGCCAGACGAAACCCAATGCTATACCGGCCGCTACGAGTGCGACTAACGCGATGCCCCACACGCGAATAGCCGGAACCTGAGCCACAGGGGGATCAACAGGCTCAAAATTTGCAAGTTCTTTTGTGTTATTGTGCTCGATCTTCATGCGTGGACCGTGGATGCGCATACAGGACCGCCGACTGAACGGTTTCTGTGCGATTGATAATGAGTTGAGGATCGTTCATACCGGATTCGATGGCAGCGGCAATTGCAAGCCAGCCCGCACCCGGTCCAAGGTGGCCAACAATTCTGCCCGGCGAAACGTATGCGTGAGGATCATCGACTGTCGAGAGCGACGCCTTACTAAATGCGCTGGCGAGCGTCGGATCGTCTTCCAGATTTATGCCGGTGACCCAACTGCGTTTGACCTTGGCTGCGGTGGTATTGCCCCATAAGATAGCGTTCGTTATTCCGTCACCGAGACTATCCAAGTTGACCGCAACCGGACGGTGTAAGGTAGCGACTGCGGCAGGCGGTCCGATTGAGGCGCCGCTACTCAAGAGCACGGCGACACCCCCCTCCGTACTCCCCGCTAACGGCGACTTATCGTGCCACTCGGCCGCGATCACGAGTAATGGGCGACGCTCATTCGCGTCAAGCCACGCGTCCACCAACATGAGGCCATCGCTTACATGTGCTACGTCGCATTCAAGCGGCGGAAGACTAAGCACAGCAAGCGCATCTGAAAGCTGCTCGAGACGGCGGCACGCCACATCGGGATCATTGACCACAAGCCGTACAGCAGGCGAATGTTTTGAGTCCGATCGTGACAACGCGCGCAGCGAGTTTGCTAGCGGGAGAAGCAATTGCCGTAAGATGCCGCAGAAGCCATCTTGAGCCGTAGGGCCCGCTTCTACATTGGAAGCGTTCATAGGGGTCGCGATTTCAGCCTCCAAGTCATCGTCAGCGTCGGCGGTCGCGACGAGTGATTCGGAATCTGGAAACCGCATATGAAGAACGCGATCAACGCCAGTACGCGTGTTCTGCATCGCAATGAGCGGCTTGCCGGAAAGAACCGCCAGTGCCAACTTTTCCGCGCCCAAGGGCAAATGGTAGGCGTAATCCAAGACATAAAGCGGCCGCTGTGCATAAGCAACGCGTTCGCGGTTCCACTTCTGCCGATGCTGGTTGCCGTACAGCGCGTGCAAGTAGGCTGTCTCATAGACTGCACGAGCGAAGCCGGCCAGGATCAGGAAGAATCCGTTCGGCACGCCCGCGACACAAAACCAAAAGAAGACGCCGTTCGCAGGCATGCTTGCAGGCCAGATCAGCAGCACAAATCCTGATACGATCGCGCAACAAAGCGCCCAGATACCAAGCCATGCTAGAAATCCTGAACCTCGAGACGGATAAGCGAGCGGCGAACCACCGGGCTTGAAATCGACCGGCATAGTCAGGCGATGCACGCATTGCTCAACGACGATATCAAACGGCAGCCGCAGACACACCGATGGAAGTTCAGTGCGACCGGGACGCCTTTGTCCAGAAAAAACGGATGGCCTTCAGCGATGATCGTTTCCCCGTGGAGATCGCAGATTGCCGAATCGCCCTTACGAGCCACACGCCGATCGCCAAACTCCATGTCAGGGGAGCCACTTGTGACGTGCCCGCCGTTTTCCAGCTTGTCACCGACGCGAATGGGATTTTGCATTTATCTTCTACTTCGATTTGAAAAGTTGAGCGCAAGACACATCGTCCGTAATGACGCGTCGATTTTTGTGTATTTCCCATACCCCGGGGTAAGCAAATTGGTCGCAACTCATCGCTCCGGTGGGTGACAAGTAATTGCCGTCTCGCGAAATAATTGCCATCCTTTCATCCCCGGTACCCGTGAATGCCTGTTTCCTTAGGGTGAGTCTCTTTCTATTGGCAACATACGCACCGGGCAGAGTGACAAGGTTACTCCTGCTACCGACGCGCGAAACTGTTGCCAACCATGACATCGGACTTACACTCGATAGGTCTAACGCGACATAAATCCCGTGTTTGAGGTTGATATCGGAAAGCGCTCCGACGTGCTCAGGTATCTGAGATACATGGATGCGATTTTGACCATCGCACATGTTAAGGTCACGCGACGGCACGTATCCTCGCGACGAGACAATCACTGCAGATTTATCGAAACTCAAGTCGGATATTTCGATTTTTTCGAAGATAGGACACCTGTGAGGCATTTTATCTTCACCTGTTACTATGATCGAGTCTCGATCGACGCGGTATGTCGTCGTAGCGAATGCATTTGAAATAATCACGCCACTTATCAAAGATAACCAGAAACTTTTAGACATTTCAGCTAAATCTCTTTTGCATATCTATCGATCAAAATTTTTTCTCTATTCGAAGTATTTTTTTGACGATTAATTCTCATAAAGAGCCATCTCGGCTGTTGCGAAGGTATACATATAAATTTCGGCGCGTACTCATTTTCGCTTGAAAAGTTCAGCGCAAGACGCATCATCCGTAAAGACACGACGGTTATTTTTTATGTCCCAAACGCCTGGATATGCATCGCTCGTACACGTTAGCTCGCCAGTTGGGGCAACAAATCGGCCATCGGGGGAGATAGCTGCAGAACCTGCGGCCGCCTGTCCTCCGAACGCATATTTTTTTTGTATAAACCGCGATTGCCTTGGAAGATTTGCTCCGTGTAGCGTTATTCTATTTTTGCGGCTCCCAAGAGTACTTACAGTGGCTAAATACAGAAATGGCTGAACATTCACAAAATCGAGTGAAATGTAAAGTTGCTTGATCAAATTCACATCCGCCAGCACCCCGACGCCCTTTGGGATAAAGGAAACATGCACTGGTTGCCCGGTCGTGCAACCTTCTAGCAAATTAATGGGCACAAATCCCCTCTCAGACACAATCACTGCAGACTTATCGAAGCTCTCAATGGCATAAAGTGGAGGAGCATCAAGCTTGCAGATCCTTACCCGATCGTTTTCCACAATTTTAATATTCACTCCATCCACGTTATAGGTAATTTTGGCCTGCGTAACGGAAGCCGTTCCGCACAGAAGTGCTGTAATCATTAATTTGCTAGTTATTTTCATATCACATCAAAACTTCTTTGGCGATCCGCGTGAAACTCAGTCTTCTAGACTCATCGAGATACCCACCATTGATGGCATGAGTAACTGATCGAACAATGCGTTGTTCGCGCGCCTTGCCACTAGCGGTTGTCGCTATTTCGGCATCGCGGTCGATTTCTCGTGCGACAGCGGGACGCTTGCATCTCATATAAAAACCACCACTATCAATACAATTCTGAACCAGAGACACTCGATGCGGATCGACCATTTGCGCCGGCTGCTTTGTCATTCCGAATCGATTGTGTGCAACGTAGGAACGGTCAGTCCACCAGGATGGTGAAAAACTATTTACAGATAGCCAACCTCGAAACACCCAATAGTCGGCATAATTGCTTCTTCCTGTAAGTTGTTTGAAACCGCGACCGCGATACTTCTGTGCGTCTTCTCGATCACAGTTACCATTCTTCCAATCGTAGGAACCGGCTATACGTGCGCCTTTGCTATTAAACTTCACCGAGCGAAACCAAGCGTCATCCTCAGTCGATAGCTCGCCGTACCAATGCCCGAGTTCGGCCTCCTGTTGGATTGAAGCATCGTTTAGGACTGTCCCGTGAAAACCGCTAGCGTCTAAATTGCCTAGCATGCTTGTCTCCTGCATAGAGCTCAGCCATTCACTTTCGACCGCCCCTTGACCGAGAAAATGCGCTTGCCTTACAGCAGTGTTAAGTCCGTATTTTCTTAATGCAATATTCATGTATGGGAGGTAAGTCGCTCGCACTTCCGCAGGGCTTTTGGTGCGAACACGAGCATAATGACCATTTGAATATATTTGTTCAAATTCACCTTTGCTCAACCACCCACACTTCCTGAAGTGTCGAATAAACGCCATCGGATGAAAAAACCACAGCTTCTCGCCAGCAGGCAACCCGGTCTTATCCCAGAACTGAAGTGACTCCAGCAGCTTGATGAACTTGTTATATCCCGCCTCGTTGCCGTCGTAGAACTCCCCCACTTCCTTCAACTTGCGAAACTTTGCTTCGTTGTGCGAGCCGTCCCATTCACTGGGCGCTTCGCATACAAAACCTCTCAACGCATCCCGTATTGGCTCGTGCGTTTTGACATAGCGGACCAGTTCGTCTTCCTTGTTGTAAAACGCACGTTCCGCTTTTTCCTCAGCCGTCTCACGGGCCTTCGTATCGCTGAGAATCTTCTTCAATGCATCGATATCGCACAGACCGTCAGCGCTATGCAACCCCGCGCCTTCGCTAATCTTTTTCCAGCCTTTTAAGAACGGGAAGTCGGCATCTGAAAGCTTGAGAATCGAAGTCTGGCTGACATCGATATAGCCCTCTTGTCCTTCCGCAAAGCTAACTCTCACCCATGTGCCGCGCGCGGCAGGCGCAAGCGTCACTGGCGTGCTCAGGATGCGGCCAAAGCGCAGCATCTCGTAACCGTCGCTCGGGCAGTCGGGATACAAGGCCATTGCACGCTTGTACATGTTGTATTCGTAGTCCGCTTCGCGAACCAGCGTCTCAGTGAGCGCCTCAAGCTTCCCCTGACCCGCAGCGCGCCAGACCATCGTGTACTTGCTGCCCTTATGAAAATGGGACTCTACGTATAGCGGGTCTTCATTGTTCCCAGTGTGCAATCTATCGAACGCGATGCCATGCAATGACCCTTTCGCATCTGTGCCGGGCGGCACCGGATAGAACTGCTGCCCTGGAGGAATGACGTAGTAGCTGCTGCCCCAGTAGTCCGTGGTCGCGGGCGTGGCTACTTGCTCGCGTCCCAACTGCGTGTGCCCGAAATACGCCTCGAAATCGGGCTTGGTCATGAAGATTTCGACGTGCAGATGCGGGTGTTCCTGGCATCGGCCGGTCAGACCCAGCACATCTTTGCGACGCACTTTCTTGCCTTCACCCGATTGAGCCGGCGGAACGATCGGTGAAGCCGCGCCGGCGCACGGTGACGGCATGCGCAGGAACTCCGGGAGAAATTTTCCGTCGGCGCCCAGGCTGTGGTAGCCGTTCAAATCCAACAAGTGCATGTACAGCGAATAGAACGTCAGCGTGCGGCCTTCGCCCGTCTCGGTCGTATGCCTGAGCAACACGAAACCGGCATTGGTGTCCGGCGTACCGCTACCACCGTCGTAAGCACGCTGGCACACGCGATACGCAATCACTTCGCCATCGGCGATAGCGTGAATATGTTCGTTGTACATTTTCGGCACCAGGTGCATGCCTGTATGCCAACGCCGGTCCGCTGCAATCGGGTACAAACCGTCCGTCGCTTCATACGCGTCGACCGCGTCCATCATTGGGTCGACTGAGCTCTCGTCATTGGACGTGCGGCCTGAATCGGGCAGGTACGGGGGGCTGATGATCATGGCTTTAACGAGTAAGTTTGTAGGATGCGGTCGGCTTAAAATCGCTCTTTGGAAGAACCGGCAACGGAATTGCAAAACCGTCAGGTCCCTCGAACTTGAACGACGCCGCCTTGATCGTGAAGCCACCAGGACAAACAATTTTGCCGATGCCGTCCTCAAACTTGATGTACGCACCGCCGCTCGTCATGACCGCCTTACTGCGCGCAGCGATCAGCACGTCCTCTTCAGCACTGGCCACGTGAACTTGCTTTGAAGCAAATAAATCGAGTCCATCGTTTTGCGCCTGAATTTCGACCTTGCCTTTGGCAGCAAAGAGCTTAATGCCGAGCTTGTGTGCGCATATGGAGATCAAATCACCTGCAGCGAGTGTGAATCGTTTAACGGCGCTTATGTCGACATGCTTGCCTGCCGTCAGCATCACGTTCTGATCTGCGGCTTGCTGGATAGAACGTGGTGTAGCCAAAGCAATGCCGGCAGGTGCACTTGCAATGAGGCCAGCATCTTTCAGCTGGGTGAGAGCATCTTTAAGGCTTGCTTGAGTCATTTTATCGGCCGGCGTTGCACCCGCAGTCGTGCTGGCATCGACCAGAGATGTCACGTTTGCAAGTGCCGACCGAAGCTGCGCCAATGCCGCCTGCATCTCAAGTTGAGGTGCACTTGAGCCAGTCAATCCGTCAGCGGACACCAGCACGCCTTTCGCACCACGCAGCGACGCCCAGCCTTGCGTCACGGCTTCAAGTCCCTGACCGCGTTCTTTTTTCTCGCTATCGACCAGCAACCCTAAGCTCACCGACGTTTTTTGAAAAACCGTCGCAACCTTGACGCCTTCGCGCCCCTTGTAATCCTCCATGCGTACATCATTGCGGCGCAATGGAGAACGCCATATTGAACGCGTATTCCATCCTTCACGGTCGTACACAACGTCGGTGCGTTGAAAATCATGCACAGCACCCACGATCACTGGACGATCAATATCCCCACCGGTGAAGTCCACACGAACCTCAGTGCCCGGCAAAAGCGGGTCATGCGAACCGCCCGTGAAGGACGCGGCACTTCGTAGGAGGCGTAGCGGCGCACTGCTGAAACCCGGTTTTGTCTCGCGCCAGTCGAAGCCAAACTTCAACGGATAGCGACCGTATTCGTCCGGGTGGGCGTACTCGTCGGTATATTGCGATTCGATTACTGCCATCACAGGTCCCGGCATCCAGCGCCAGTGTTTTTGCGGGAGGTATTCTGGCCGATATGGCAGATGCGATGGGATCGCTTCGAACTCGTTCACGAATGACTTGCCACGAGCACCGCTACTTGTCATCGATGTAATTACCAGCCCATACTTCGCATCTGGCAGCTCCCGATTAGTGAGTCGCACGACTGTTCCGGGCGTCAAGCCAACAACATTGCTTGTCCCGGCATAGATTGTCTGGCGGGCGATTTGCTCTTCACGACGGAGGTTTGCAACCGTTTCCCCGTCGGCTTGCGATCCATGATGTTCATTGCTTCGCCGAATCGTGCCTATGACCGAGCGATCTTCGAATGCAGTCCTCGCCTCGGCCTTCAGTGGGTCTTCCGGAATACGGTAGTTGTGTTCCCACAGGCTGATGACTTCGGGCACTGTCGTACGTAAGGTACGCAGCGTATGAATCGATTCCTGTCCGGTGTTCGTTAGCCCCGATTCACCCAGCACCGGCATCTCGAGAGCGCGAACATATCCCTTCGCCGAATCGCCGAACACGATCGTGTCCCGGCGAGCGCCGTTTTGATCGTCCGATTGCTTGAAGTAGTAGTAGACGCCGTACTTGCGGCACAACCGCGAGACGAACGCCTCGACCGATTCCTCGTACATGAGGATCTGTTCGAAGGTCTGCTCCTTATCCTCCAACTGCCATTCAATATCCCAGTGATTGAAAACATTCTTGTCGACAATTGACTCGTTGATGATTTCCTTGAGCGTGGCGTTGAGGAACACGCGGGAGTCGGTGGTCTGACACAGCAGCGCGAATCGAGGCTGAATGCATAGACGGTACGTCGCCTCTTCAATGCTCGAGGATACGTGCTCCCATTGGGTAACCACACCATGCAGCGTTCGTAACCGTTCCACTTCAGGGGTGTTCGACCACGTGAATGACGCCGCCGCATCTATATGGAAGGTGGACCAACGGCCAATAGTTTCGGCACCGGAGATCGCCATGTTCTGCGAGGTAACCAAGATGTTGACAATGAACGGCTCGTTAAAACGCTCGATCAACTCGTATTTGACAATGGACAGCGAAAGGTCCGTACCGGGGATCTCTACTGCGTAGCGGTTGGTAACATGGTTTGGATTGGCAAAGAAGTGTCTGACGGTCGGCTGCATTGATGCGGGTCTCGGATTGTTGGCATCCAGGCCGCCGAAGACCCTTGACATGGTCTGTCGGTCAAATTGGCCTCTAAGTTGGCGGCAACTGTAGGCTCGACCCTGCTCGCCGAATATACGAAAACTCCTAGTTTTCTATTTTTTGACACAATCCGGCCGATGATTTCAATTTTCAACTGGCTGCTATGGCGGCTAGAACACTTTTTATTTACGTCCAAACGACGCCTCCAACCCCTCCTTTCCGATATGTTTAGCTCGTATTGATATTTAAGATCTGCCTATGCCGATGTTAGCCTTCAAGACACTCGGCAGGCGTCATGAAGCGTTTCTTCGCGCACTGCCTCACAGTGTGATTCAACGAGGAGCAGCGTTCGTGAGCGTCGAATTCATCGGCATGATCCAGCAGCAGAAGGTCTCGGAAACACACTTGGCGCGTGGCCCGGCTATCGATATCGGCTATACGCGCGACTTTGCCCAGGCGCACGAAAAAGCCGGCTTCGACCGCATTCTCGTGCCCTATCAATCCACAAGCCCCGACGCCATGCTGACCGTCGCCTACGCGGCTGGCGTCACTGAGCGCATCCATTTCATGCTCGCGCACCGGCCGGGTTTCGTCGCGCCGACGCTCGCCGCACGGCAACTCGCCACGCTCGACCAGTTGAGCGGCGGGCGGCTCGCAGTCCACTTCATTTCCGGTGGCAGCGATATTGAACAACGCCGCGACGGCGATTTTCTTTCGCACGATGAACGCTACGCACGCACCGACGAATATCTGCAAATCCTGCGCCGCGTGTGGACCGAATCGAAACCGTTCGATCATGACGGCCGCTATTACCGCTTCGAACAAGCATTCTCCGAAGTCAAGCCAAGGCAGGCGCCTTACGTGCCGATCTACTTCGGCGGTGCATCGGCGCCGGCGCTTGAAGTCGCGGGCAAGCACGCAGACGTCTACGCACTTTGGGGTGAATCGAAGGACCAGGTTCACGAACAGGTGACACGGGTTCGCGCGGAAGCGGCCAAACACGGACGCAACGTGCGCTTCTCGGTTTCGTTCCGGCCGATTCTCGCGGCTACTGAAAAGGCCGCGTGGGAACGTGCGGAACATATCCTCGCCGAGACACGGCGGCTGCGTGCCGAACAAGGCCTGGGCGAAGCGACGCCTCAGCAAAGCGAAGGCGCACGGCGCCTGCTTGCGGCAGCGGGCGACGGCGTGCGTGCCGATGACCGGCTCTGGACCGGCGTGGCAAAAGAGATCGGCGGACGGTCGAATTCAACGGCGCTCGTGGGCACGCCTTCGCAAGTCGCCGAGACACTGGCCGAGTATCACGCTCTCGGCGTCACCACCTTCCTCATTCGCGGCTTCGATCCGCTCGAAGACGCGCTCGACTACGGCCGCGAACTGATTCCGCTCACGCGCGAACTGACATCGCGTGTTGCGCACGCAGCTTGACGCGTCCCCGCTTCCGGCTACATCACCCGTTTTCGAACCTCCCGAAGGAACGACTTCATTCATGAGCGACACCCCCCTGCGCAGTTTCGACGACGTGCGCGACGCCCTGCTGTCCAAACGCGAAATCGCCTTTCTCGATGTACGCGAAGAAGATCCGCACGCACAGCGTCATCCGCTCTTTGCGGCCAACCTGCCGCTGTCGAAAATCGAACTCGATGCGCTGACCAAGCTGCCGCGCAAGAGCGTGCCGATCGTTCTTCTCGATGACGGCGAAGGTCTCGCGCAACGCGCAGCAAACCGTTTTGAAGCGCTCGGGTTTTCCGAAGTTTCCGTTTTCGATGGCGGCCTGAAAGGTTGGGAACGCGCAGGCGGCGAAGTATTCCGGGACGTCAACGTGCCAAGCAAGGCATTCGGCGAATTCGTGGAAGCGAAGCAGCATACGCCGGCGTTATCGGCGGAAGCAGTCGATGCGTTGCTGAAAAGCGGCGAGGAGGTGGTCGTGCTCGACGCGCGCCGCTACGACGAATACCAGACGATGAACATTCCCGGCAGCATCAGCGTGCCGGGCGCCGAACTGGTGTTGCGCGCCCGCGCGCTTGTGCCCGATCCGAATACACGCGTGATCGTGAATTGCGCGGGGCGTACGCGCAGCATCATCGGCACGCAGTCGCTCGTGAACGCGGGACTGCCGAACCCGGTATCGGCTCTGCGCAATGGCACGATCGGCTGGTTGCTTGCAGGGCAGACGCTCGCACATGGCAGCGCCAATCAGTTCGCTATCGATGATGGCCGCGCCGACGATGCATCGCGCAAATCTGCACGCTCGGTGGCAGATCGCGCAGGCGTGAAGCGCACGACTTTTGCGGACGCTCAAAGCTGGGCGGAAGATCCGACACGCACGACGTATCGCTTCGATGTGCGCACGCCCGCCGAATACGAGCATGCGCATGCTGCAGGTTTTCAGGGCGCGCCGGGCGGCCAGCTCGTGCAGGAAACCGAGATGTTCGCACCGGTTCGCGGCGCGCGCATCGTGCTCTTCGATGACGACGGCGTACGCGCCAACATGACGGCATCGTGGCTCGCGCAGATGAACAACGACGTTCATGTCATCGACGATTCAAGCAACGCTGCGCTAACTGAACGGGGTCCGTGGCGCGGCGCGAAGGCGCAACCTTCGCCGCTTCCAACGATCACTGCAAAA
Source organism: Burkholderia sp. PAMC 26561 (assembly GCF_001557535.2). Classification (NCBI taxonomy): domain Bacteria; kingdom Pseudomonadati; phylum Pseudomonadota; class Betaproteobacteria; order Burkholderiales; family Burkholderiaceae; genus Burkholderia; species Burkholderia sp. PAMC 26561. The sequence goes on along the minus strand of NZ_CP014307.1, from coordinate 1,509,195 downwards.
GACCTCGCTGCGGTGCTCGACGAGTCAGCGAGCCGGACCATCGTGCTCGACTTCACGGCGAGCGCCAATCATGTGAAGGGGCATATTCCCGGCGCATGGTGGGCCGTCCGCTCGCGCTTGCCCGAGGACCTGCCCGCATTGCCCGACGCGAAGCAATATGTGGTCACGTGCGCGTCGAGCGCGCTGGCCGCGTTTGCCGGACCCGATGTCGCGGCGCTGACCGGCAAGCCCGTGTTGTTGCTCGAAGGCGGTACAGCGTCGTGGATTGCGGCCGGCTTGCCGCTCGAAAAAGGCGAGACGCATCTGGCGTCACCCCGTATCGACAGATACAGGCGGCCTTATGAAGGCACCGACGCGCCACATGATGCAATGAACGCGTACCTCGAATGGGAATACGGTCTCGTCGCACAGTTGGAGCGCGATGGCACGCACGGCTTTTTTGTGATCTAACGCCAGCGGAATGACGCGTGCGGGCCGAGCGCGCTTCATTCCAATCTCGACGATTAGCAAAGCAGAACAATGCGTTTGTCTAATGTCGCGGCGGTCCGTATCGTGAATCTTTTCTCTTGCATGGATGATTCATGAAACGACGCAGTCTCCTGTCGATCGCCGCGCTGACTGCATTCACAGCACTCTGGCCGCTTGCATCGAATGCTGAAACTGTTTTGAAAGTCGGCGACCAGCAGTTGCAAACGCGCGGCATCCTGGAAGCATCGGGTCAGTTGAAAGACGTCCCATACAAGATCGAGTGGTTCAACTTTCCCGCTGCCCAGCCACTGGGTGAGGCTTTGAACGCAGGCGCAATCGATGTAGGCGGCCTCGGCGATGCCCCCTTGATCTTCGCCTACGCCGCAGGCGCGCGCGTTCGTGCAGTGGCCGCTACCCGGTCGACGCCCGTCGATCTTGCGATCCTAGTACCGGAAGGGTCGTCCATCAAAAGCGCGGCTGATCTCAAGGGCAAACGCATCGCGACCACGCGCGGTTCGATCGGCCATTATCTTGTTGTTGCGACGCTCGAACGCGCGGGCATCAGGCTCTCCGATGTCACCCTCCAATACATGCAACCCGCCGATGCGAAGTCGGCGCTGGAATCAGGCAACGTCGATGCGTGGTCCACATGGGACCCTTACGTTGCGCTCGGCGAATTGCGTGACAAGAATCGCAGCGTGGCGAACGGCGTGGGTCTGTCATCGGGGCTGAGTTTCCAGGCTGCAACCGATGCATCGCTCGCAACCAAACGGGCACAGATCGATGACTTCGTGCATCGCGTGGCAGAAGGTCAGCGCTGGGCGTTGACGCATCCGGACGAAGTCGCGGCGATCCAGTCGCGTGTCACGCACCTGCCTGTCGATGTCCTCAAGGTCGTGTACCAGCGCGCGCAGTTGAAGCCCATCTCCATCGATAAAGCCGTGATCACCGAACAGCAGCGCACTGCTGACCTGTACGTCCGCGCGGGCGTGATCAAGACGACGCTCGATGTCACCCCGAGCTTCGATCCTCAATTCACCGCGCACTAACGGATTTCCCATGACCGTACGGCACCCGGACTCCCACCTTCAAGATCCAGCCGTGCTGGACGCCCTCGCCGACCTCGACAGCGCCGCCGCCGATAAATGGCTTGCCGCGCTCACGCAGGAATTCGCGGCAACGGCCGGCACGCTCGATCACGATGCGATCTTCCCGCACGACAACCTCGCGCGCCTTCGAAGCGCGGGGCTGCTTGCGTTGACCGTACCGCGTGCACTCGGTGGCCGCGAAGCAACGCTGCCGCAAGTACGCAAGGTGATCCACGCCGTGGCGCGTGGCGAGCCGTCGACCGCGCTGATCCTGGTCATGCAATCGCTTTACCATTTGCGTTTGCAGGCCAATCCGAACTGGCCTCAGGCACTGAAGCAGCAGGTTGCGCGCGACGCCGTTGAAAACGGCGCGCTCATCAATTCGCTGCGCGTTGAACCGGAACTCGGTTCGCCATCGCGTGGCGGCTTGCCGGGAACCATCGGACGCCTGAATGAATCCGGCGATGCGTGGATCCTCAACGGCAGCAAGATCTATTCAACGGGAAGTCCGGGCCTGACATGGTTCGCCGTATGGGGCCGCACCGACGAACCCGCTCCGCGCGTCGGCACGTTCCTCGTGCATCGCGATACGCCGGGGATTCGTTTCGGCGAGCCGTGGAATCATCTCGGCATGCGCGCGACCGGCAGCCATGAAGTGATCTTCGAAAACGTGGGCGTTCCCGCAGCGCAGGCCGTCGATCTGAATCTGCCCGAGGCCAATGTCGCCGGCATGGATCCGCTCACTACGCTATGGATGAACGTGTTGCTTTCATCCATCTATGACGCCGTTGCCCGCTCCGCGCGCGACTGGTTTGCGCATTGGGCTGCAGATCGCACGCCGGCCAACCTCGGCGCGCCGTTGTCGAGTCTTGGCAGCTTCCAGCAGACGCTGGGACGCATCGACGCGTTGCTGCTCAACAATCGCGTGCTGCTCGATGCCGGCGCGCAAGGCCGCGTGCCGCTGCACGAAGCGCCTGCCATCAAATTTCTCGTCACGCAAAACGCCATCAACGCAGTCGAGATTGCCGTGGAGGCCAGCGGCAATCCGGGTTTGAGCCGCAACAACGCGCTTGAACGGCATCATCGCGACGTGCTTTGCTCGCGCATTCATACGCCACAAAACGACGCACTGCTGGGCGCCCTCGGCCGTGCCGCATTCGCCACGCTTCCATAATTTTTTGAGGAAACACCATCATGAGCGTTGAATTCATCGGCTATGTCAGCCATCAGGAATCGAGCGAGATTCACTTGCCGCAAGGTCCCGCTGTCAATCCGCCGTACATCGCGGCGGTTGCACAGGCACATGAGTATGGCGGCTTCGATCGCGTGCTGATCGCGCATTCGAGCGCATCGCCCGATGGCTTCCAGATTGCATCGTTCGTGGCGCAGCAGACCAGGCGCCTTGGAATCCTGCTCGCACATCGGCCGGGCTTTGTTGCGCCGACGCTGGCGGCGCGCCAGCTTGCCACGCTCGATCATTTCAGTGCGGGACGTACCGCGGTGCATATCATTTCCGGCGGCGACGACACGGAACAACAACGCGACGGCGATTTCCTCGAACATGACGACCGCTATAAACGCACCGATGAATACCTCGATGTCGTCAAGCAATCGTGGACCAGCGAAAAGCCCTTCGATCACGACGGCGAGTTCTACAAAGTACGTGGACATCGCTCGTTGATTCGCCCGGTGCAGAAGCCGCATTTGCCGGTGTATTTCGGCGGATCGTCAGACGCGGCCATTCAGGTCGCGGGCAAACATGCCGATGTCTTTGCGCTCTGGGGCGAATCGCTTGCGCAGGTCGCGGAGACCATCGAACGCGTGCGCGCAGCGGCCCGGCCTTATGGACGCGAGCATGCAATCCGGTTCAGCTTGTCGCTGCGGCCGATCATCGCTGCTACGGAAGATGCCGCGTGGGCACGTGCGGAATCGATTCTCGAGCGGGCGAAGCAAGTGGTGACCAGCAACCCCAATTTCACGCGCCGTCCGAGCGAGCCGAAGAACGTCGGCTCGCAACGTCTGCTCGCTGAAGCGGCGAAAGGCAGCGTTGTGGACAAGCGGTTGTGGACGGGCATCGCTGCGCTGACGAAGGCTGCGGGCAATTCGACTTCGCTGGTGGGTACGCCGGAGCAAGTGACGGAAGCGTTGATCGAGTATTACCGGCTCGGGATTTCGACGTTCCTGATTCGCGGCTTCGATCCGCTTGAAGATGCACTCGCTTATGGACGTGACCTGCTGCCGGTCGTGCACGCAGCTGTGGCGAAGGAAGATAGCAAGAGCCGGGCAAGGGAACTTGAAACGGCTCAGGGCTGACCTGTAAGGGCCGATGCATCAATCGCTTGTATCTTCGGATTTTCGGCCGTCCGCCGCGCTAATCAACCTGCGTCCATGTCCGTCGGTTACCAATGCGAGCGGGCGCAGTTCCGGATATTGCGAAACAAGCGACATTAAAACAGATGCCCCGACGCGACGCGCCGATTCGTCGTCCAGAGGAGTTTCATTGTTCACCGGGATTTCCAGAAATGGGCGCTTCTGGACGTTACTAACGTTATCGAGTTCGCTCGCCGCCAACCAGAACTGCCGAAGTGTTTTCGTATCAGGGTCGTACTCGGTAAGCAGGTATTGAAACGGCATCATCTAGTAACCTCGGCAAGTTTGGTAATCTATCAAAGTATTTCGCTTGCACAATGCATGGCTGCGCGGATCGTTTTAAATTACGCTTGCCGTGGCAGATTTCGCGTGCCGCAATATGGAAAGCAACGTCCATCGTCTTGTTTTTTTGTTACGCCATCGGACTAGCGGTAGTCGATATAAACGGCTTCAATTCTGGATTCGTAACCGCGAGCATGGCGAGCAAACCCGCACCTAACCGGCGCGCAAATTCGTCGTTCAACGCGTGCCCGTGTTCATCTAAAAAAACCGGTGCAAGTAGCGCGGTCGCGGTGACCGCCGCAACTGCGCTAGTCGATACGCTATGAATGTTGATCGCGTCGGTTTCCGGCGAATAAGTCAACACAAGTGAGCGCTGTTTGGTGCTTGGTGTCATCAGTAACCTCTACATTGTTGGTATCTGTCGAAGGCGTTTTGCTTGCATAACGTCATCATGCGCGCGCCGCCCATGTGGAACGCAAGCGCGTCGCACTGTTGCATCTCAATCTCATATTCACTATGGCATTCCGCTTCGTGCGACTCGCTGACGCCGCGCGCGGCTATCGATAAAAGATCGCTGCCCGACTCGCTCGGCGAGTATTTGAACGGCGCGGCGTCGCTTAACGGCGTGGTGCCCGTGCCAACCTCCGACACATTGCCCAGTTCGAAAACGCCTTTATCCATCGACGGCAACGAAGTCGCAACGGCAGACGCCGCCGTCGATGCAAGCGCGGCAAGTGCATCACGCGCCGCCCACGCCGCCCGGTTTCGCGCTGCCGCCTCTGCGATAGTTTCAATGTGCCGGAACACTTGCGGCGGGCGCGCTGCGCGCTCGGCGTCCTCTACTTGTTGGTGATACTCCGCCAATTCCTCTCTATACGCTTTCGTCCGGGCTTCGAAGATCGCGCCGCGTTCGGCCATATCCGCCATTTTGCGCCGATACCTTTCGTCTTCGGTAAGCGCCGGGACAAAGCCGTCATGTGCGATATAGGCGGCCTTGGCCCGCACGATCACCACCGCGCCGTTTCGCACCTCCCAGCACAACGCTTTAATCACGTCGCGCGGGCTAGTGCCGAAGGGACTCGGACAGTAGGAGGGAACCGCATTCCGAAGAAAGATCTGGATACGCTCGACGAGCTCCGGCTGGCTCGCCCAATGTTCCAGATTCGCGGCCTTGAATAAGGCTTGGCCGGCGTCAATTGCTTCTTGCTGCTCTTCGGTTCTGCCGTGCGGCGCGTAATTCCATCGTCTATAGAGTAAGAACCGATGACCTTCATACCGCATTAATTCGGTTGTCATCCTGTTTGATTTTGTTGTTGAAACGCCCCTACGCTAACGCACTTTTGCACGCGCTCATCTCAATAAAAGACAGGTGCACGGACGGTAACTTGCCCAGACGTTTGCATTAAAAGTTATGCAGCAACGCTGCGGCTTTGCTTGCCACCGTGCCTCTAAAGCCCAACCGCTAAGCCCCTTCCACCCCCCTCCCCACCGCCATCTCCACAAACAGCCGCCCCATCGGCGACAACACCCCGACCCTCCTCGTCACGATCCCAAAGGTCTGCGACCTCGACTTGAAATCTATCGGCACGGTCCGCAGCATCCGATGCTTGCAAAAAAGCCTCGCCACGCCGGCCGGCAACACCGAAACCAGATCCGCACTGCATTGCAACAGCGCAACCGTCACAAACGTCGATGCCGTCGAAATCGCACTCATCGGCACTTGCGCGCCCGCAAGGTCCATCTCTCGTGCAAGCATGGCCTGCATCGGCATGGAGCTCGGATAAGTCACCCATCGGTGCCCCGCAAGATCCGCAAAACTCAGCTCATGGGGGGGAAACGGCGGGTGGTCGTAACCCACCACCACCGACAGCGGCTCGTCCCCCAGCGGCTGATAGTGATACTTCGACGGCTCATCACTGACAATCGACCGGCCGACCACGAGATCCAGACGGCCTTCGTCGAGCATCGACAACATGCGCGCACTTGTGTCTTCGACGATTTCTATCGATAACCCCGGGTTGCTCTCCTGCAAACCATTCAGGATCGGCACGACGAGATCCGGCACCGAGCCCATGATCGCGCCCACCGCCAGTCTGCCGCCCGTCCCGGAACGGATGTCCGCGACTTCCTGGCATAACGCGGTCAGATCGGCTGCCAGAAGCCGTGCGTAGCGGATCACGCAATGGCCGAACTGGTTCGGCACGAGCCCCTTCTTCGCGCGCTCGAACAACGGCCCTTCAAGCATGGATTCAAGCTCGGCGAGCGCCTTGCTGGCGGCGGACTGGGTCATCGACATCGCGCTGGATGCCTTGTGCAGCGACTTGTGATCGTCAAGGGCAATGAGCAACTGAAGCTGCTTCATGCGCAAGCGGCTCATCAATACGTCCAGCGTCGATTTCATGGTCTAAAGGCTGTGCTTTCAGGCGAGTCGCAAAAGCGATCACGAGATGGAAAGGTTTCACTATACATCGCCTGCAAGCTCGCCCTATAGTGGCCCCAAATCAAAATTGGAGACTTCCATGACCCAACCGATCTACCGCGGCGTGTTTCCGGTCGCGCCAACCGTCTTCGACGCCGCCGGTCGCCTCGACCTGAACGGCCAGCGACGCGCGATCGATTTCATGATCGATGCCGGATCGCACGGCCTGTGCATCCTCGCCAATTTTTCCGAGCAATTCGCTCTCACCGACGACGAACGCTCGGTCGTCCAGAAAACTGTGCTGGATCACGTGGCGGGCCGCGTGCCGGTGATCGTGACGACCACGCATTTCAGCAGCGACGTGTGCGCCGCCCGCAGCCGAGCCGCGCAGGACGCGGGCGCCGCGATGGTCATGGTCATGCCGCCGTATCACGGCGCGACCATCCGCGTGGGCGAACGCGGCGTCTATGAGTTCTTTGCCCGGGTCTCGGACGCCATCGATATCCCGATCATGATCCAGGACGCGCCGGTCGCGGGCACCCCGCTGCCCGCGCCGTTTCTCGCCAAGCTCGCGAAGGAAGTGGCGAACGTGTCGTACTTCAAGATCGAGACGGCGCAGGCAGCGTCGAAGCTGCGCGAACTGATCGAACTCGGCGGCGACGCTGTAGTCGGTCCGTGGGACGGCGAGGAAGCGATCACGTTGATTCCGGATTTCGATGCAGGTGCGACCGGCGCCATGACTGGCGGCGGTTATCCGGACGGCATCCGCAAGATCGTCGATGCCTACACCGCCGGCGACACGGAACGCGCCGCCGATCTTTACGAACACTGGCTGCCGCTGATCAATTACGAAAACCGCCAGTGCGGCCTCGCGGCTTGCAAGGCGCTGATGATGGAAGGCGGCGTGATCCGTTCGGACACGACCCGTCACCCCTTCGCGCCGATGCACCCTGCCACGCGCGAAGGCTTGCTGAAAGTGGCGCGGCGCCTCGACCCGCTCGTGCTGAGCTGGGGCAAGTAGCGCAACCCAAGTAACGCATCCCTATTCGCTTCACTACACCTGACACCATCCAAGGATTCGAACCATCATGGAAATCTCCAGCAATCTGCTGATCGGCAAACAGAGTGTTCCCGGCACCAACGGCTCGATCAAGGGCGTCGATGCAGCCACCGGCGAGCAGCTCGCCCCGGCCTTCGGCGGCGCAACGCTTGCGCAACTCGAGCAGGCATGCGCGCTCGCGTGGGCGGCATCGGATGTGTATCGCGAGCTGTCGCTTGAAACGCGCGCCAGGTTTCTCGAAACGATCGCGCAGAACATTCTCGATATCGGCGATGTGCTGATCGAGCGGTGTGTCGCCGAAAGCGGTCTGCCGCGTGGACGCATCGAAGGCGAGCGCGGCCGGACCGTCGGCCAGTTGCGCATGTTCGCAGCAGTCGTGCGCGAAGGGGATTTCCTCGGCGTGCGTATCGATCCGGCGCAGCCGCAGCGTCAGCCGCTGCCGCGCGTCGATCTGCGTCTGCGTTATGTGCCGCTCGGCCCGGTCGCCGTGTTCGGTGCGAGCAATTTTCCGCTGGCGTTTTCGGTGGCGGGTGGTGACACCGCCTCTGCGTTCGCCGCAGGTTGCCCGGTGATCGCCAAGGCGCATTCGGCGCATCCGGGTACGTCGGCGCTGGTCGGCGCAGCCGTGCAAAAAGCGGTCGCGGATTGCGGCTTGCCGGAAGGCACGTTCTCGCTCCTCTTCGATAGCGGCCGCGACGTCGGTCAGGGCCTGGTATCGGATCGGCGCATCAAGGCGGTAGGATTCACGGGTTCGCGCGGAGGCGGCACGGCGCTGATGAAGCTCGCGGCTGCGCGTCGTGAACCGATCCCCGTCTACGCGGAAATGAGCAGCATCAACCCGGTCCTGCTGTTCCCGAACGCGCTGAAGAATCGCGGTGCGGCGATCGGCAAGGCGTTCGCCAGTTCGCTGGCATTGGGTGCGGGCCAGTTCTGCACGAACCCGGGACTGGTGCTCGCAGTCGACGGCCCCGACCTCGACGCCTTCATTGCAGCGACGTCGGCCGCATTGAGCGACATCCCGGCTGCAACCATGCTGACGCCGGGCATCCACAAGGCGTATGTATCGGCGCTCAGCAAGACGGCCGAACACAGCGACGTCAAGACGCTCGCACGCGGCGCAGAAGCCAAGGGCGGGACGCAAGGTCAGGCCGCGTTGTTCTCGACGACCGCCGAGGCGTTCCGCGCCAACGCAGAGTTGCAGGAAGAGATCTTCGGCGCGGCTTCGCTGATCGTGCGTTGCCCGGATCTCGGCACGATGCTCGATCTGATCGAAGAGATGGAAGGTCAGTTGACGGCGGCGCTGCATATCGATGAAGCCGATTACGCCGAGGCCCGCAAGGTGCTGCCGGCACTCGAACGCCGTACGGGACGCATCCTTGTGAACGGTTTCGGCACAGGCGTTGAAGTGGGCCACGCGATGGTCCACGGCGGCCCGTTCCCCTCCACCGCTGATGGACGTTCGACGTCGGTCGGAAGCCTCGCCATCGATCGTTTCCTGCGTCCGGTGA
>NZ_CP014306.1:3300000-3397021 GCF_001557535.2 Burkholderia sp. PAMC 26561 | reverse complement strand
GGCCGAACGCGTGCTGGGCATTTCGAAGTCACGGTTGTCGCGGCGTGTATCGGAGCTGGAAACATCGCTTGGCGTGCGGCTGATGCAGCGGTCCACCCGCAAGCTCGCGCTGACTGAAGCCGGGCAACTGTTCTATCAGCATTGCAAGGGCATGCTCGCCGAGGCGCAAGCAGCTGTCGATATCGTTCATAGTCTTCGGGATTCTCCGCGCGGTAGCGTGCGCGTGAGCGTGCCGGTGACGATTGCGCAGACGTTTTTGTCGGCGGTGATTCCGGATTTTTTGCATCGATACCCCGAAGTTCGCGTCGTCATGAGCGTGACGAATCGCGTGATCGACCTGTTCGAAGATCCCGTCGATGTCGCCCTGCGCGTGCGCTCCGAGCCGCCGGTCAACTCGACCATAGTCGCGCGGCCGTTGTGGCGCACGGAGCAGATGCTGGTTGCTGCGCCGTCGCTGCTCAAGCCCAATGCGCCGCCGCTCGCGCCGTCGGAACTGGCGCAATTCGATACCATCGATGTCCCGTCGAGCGACGGTCGCCATGTGTTTCGGATGATCGCGCCCGATGGCACGCGCCATGAGTTCGAACACGAGCCGCGCCTGGTCACGGCGGATCTGGGCATGATCCGTGAAGCCGTGCTGCGCGGTGTGGGTATCGCGGCGTTGCCGGAGATGTTGTACGGCGCGGCGCTGCGCACGGGCCAGATGTCGCCCGTCATGCCGGGCTGGACGTTCCCGACGCCGCAGTTGTACGCGGTGTTCTTGTCGCGGCAGGGAATGGTCCCGGCGATTCGCGCGTTCGTCGACTTTCTGGTGGAGTCAATCAACGACGGCGATCGCTTCCCGGGAGAATGTCCTCTCCCGGTTGAGGCCGCTCACGAAACAGTGTGACTAAACGCTAAGCCGCTGCAAGTTTCTGACATTGAAGCGTGCACTTGCGATGCAGAGATTCAATCGGCGCTTGCTTGAACGGGGCGTAGCGCGGCGCTATATTGAAATCTCTTCGCTAAGGAGCTGCTTATGCGAAAACTCACGGCCACTTTTATAGTAGGCCTGATAGGGCTAATCGCGCTGTCCGTGTCGAGCACGGCTGTCGCATGTGGCGATGCTGCGGGATCGGGCTACTCGACCCCAAAGTAACCGCTAGCCCGAATGTGCCGCGCGCACACAAAAAAAGGCCTTCATCATCGCGATGAAGGCCTTTTACTTTGGGCTCTCAAGACTTACTTCGCGCCCGCTTTCGGCTCGGTCACAAAACCAATCTTCGATAACCCGCCGCCTTGGGCGGCCGACATCACATCGGCAACCCGCTCATACGGCACCTTGCGGTCCGCGCGCAAACGCAATTCCGGCTGCGGCGTCTGTTTCGATGCATCGGCGATTCGCGCTTGCAGGGCGTTATCATCGACTTTTTCATCGTTCCACAGTACCGTGCCGTCCGCTTCCACGGCGACATCGACGTGTGCCGGCTTGGTGTCCTGCGGCTGGCTGCTCGCCTTGGGCAAATCGATTTTCACCGCGTGATTGATCGCGGGAATCGTGACAAGAAAGATGATCAGCAAAACCAGCATGACGTCGACGAGCGGCGTCATGTTGATCTCGCTCATCATGCCGTCGTCCTCGTCGCTGGAGAAAGGGCTCATGGCCATGACGACGTCCCCTTAGCTCACACGCGATGCAGGCTTGACGGCCGACGGCGTGCCTGCAGCGTTTTGCGTAGCGAGGCGCAAACCATCGCCGCGCTTGCTCGAAGCCAGCTTCGTACCCGTCACGAAGAACGCATGCAGGCCGTGCGCAAAGCGGTTCAGCTTCGTCACGATTGCCTTGTTCCAGCGCGTCAATGCGTTATAACCGAGCACCGCCGGAATTGCGACGAACAGGCCGAACGCCGTCATGATCAGCGATTCGCCAACCGGTCCCGCGACTTGGTCGATCGACGTCTGTCCTGTCGCGCCGATGGTCAGCAGCGCGTGATAGATACCCCACACCGTGCCGAACAATCCGACGAACGGCGCGGTACTGCCAATCGATGCCAGCACGGCAAGCCCTGCCTGCATGCGGCCGACGCCTTCGTCCATGGTGTCTTTCAGGCAGCGCGTGATCCAGTCCGACACATCCATGCGGTCGTGCAGATGCGGTTGCGTCTGGTGATGATGGTCGGCCGCGTCCTGGCCGGAGAGGGCGAGCGCGAGGAACGGGTTGTCCTGTGTCTTGGCCGAATGGTTGCTAAGTTTCTTGATGCCATCGGCGAAGTCGTCGGAATGCCAGAAGGCCTGTTCCGCGTTCTTGGTCAGGCGCTTCAGGCGCAGCACGTTCAAACCCTTCACCACGATCACGGTCCACGACAGCACCGACATGATCGCCAGCGCAAGCGCGATACCCCGCGTGACGAAATCCCCTTGTTCCCAGACGTGGGCCAAACCGTAGCTTTGCATTGCAGTTCCTGTAGATATCTAAAAATTAGGTCGAATTCTTGTGTTCTTGCGGGCGTACGTGCGCTAGTCGTTCAGCCCGAAGACGAACGGCTGGGAATAGGCGGCGCGGATCGCCTCGCCATTTTCCTTGTACGGCTTGCAGGCGCTCGAGCGCATGGCGTCGAGTGCGGCGTCATCGAGCCGTGACGAACCGCTGCTCTTCTTCAGTTCGATGTTCTCGATCTTTCCTGTCAGCCCCACGACGAACTTCACCACTGCTGTACCCGATTCCCCTCTACGCCGCGAAAGCGCCGGATATTCCGGCATCGCGATGTTGCATTCGAGATGGGCGACGTCCTTTGGCGCGTTGAGCGACATCGTCGGACGGCCGATAGCCGGCGCGGCCGCGGCTGGCGCTGCAGGAGCCGGCGGCGCGGGTGGCGACGGCACCGCTTCAGGCGCTGCCGCTGCAATCGTCGAAGGCGCGGTGGTTTCCGGCAGCGGCGCCGGTGCGGCTTTCACGCGCGGCTGGACGGTGGGCTTCAGTTTGGGCGTCGGCTTGGGTGGAACCGGTTTCGGAGGCGGAGGCACGGGCGTCGACTGGATGGCTGCGGGCGCGGCAACAGGCTGCGGCGGCGCGGCGCTGATCAGTTCGGCGCTAATCGTCTTCGATTCGACGGGGCGCGGCGGCGGCTCGTTGCGCATGGTCAGCGCGATCGCGAGCAGGCCGACGTGAATTCCGACGACAGCAACGCCCGCTGCGATGACGCGTGGGTTGAACGACGAGTTGTCCGTGGTTGCGGGTCTTAAGGCGCTGCCCGGCGAGAGGGAGGAAGACGGCATATCAGCGTGGTTGCACGGCCGCGAAGCCGTACGAACAGCGAAAGCCCATGCAGCATGTAGAACTGGAGGACTTCATTTTCGGAAGATGAGCAGAGAAATAAACAGCGTGGCCACAAAACCGATCAGCAGTTCCATCGTTCCCTCCTTGAATGGGGGTTGGCGTGCTGGCTTGATGTGACCTGGCTTGCGAGCGGAAAACGGAGATTCCCGGTATTGCACATGATCCACGCTTCACGGCCGGGGGCCGTGTTTCGTGACGCTTCGTCTGAAGACCGCGAGTACTAGGGCTTGCGGCGCCCCTATGCGGCTTTGCGTTCGTAGAACGTCAGCGGCACGGCCTGATGCTGGTCGCCGCGAACTCCGCAATGCGACGCGCATCCGCTTTCCAGCATCACATCACGCACGCTTTCTTCACACTTGCCGCAACACATGGCAACGCCCAGTTCGAATTGCAGTTCGTCGAAGGTGGAAGCGCCGTCGGCAATGGAAGCGCGAATCTTTCTGTCAGAAACTGATTTGCATACACAGACGATCATGGTCAACCGCGATAGCTAACGTTAATGCGAATTATTATCATTCCTTATGCGAGGGTTGGCAATAGGGTGCGTTGGTTTTTTTGGACGCTCGGACGAGACGTATAAGGGACGGGTCGGAGAGCCTTGATGGACGGGGCTTGTGCTTGCTGACTGCGCGGTGAAACCGCATGCCCGGGAGGGTTTTATCGAGTTGGATAAGGTCAATTTCTGCGAATTCTGCTGCCGGCAGCGTCGTCGCGTCGCACTTGCGAGCGCTCAGGCCCTGCCGGATTCCAGCGCTCGGGTGCGGCGGGACGCAATGACGACCTGCTCGACATCGATATCGAGACCAAGCAGCGACGCCACCAGTTTCTGCTGCATCCGGCCGTCGCTGGTCGAGCAAAAGCGTGGCGCATGCGCATCGCGCGAGGGCGCCGCGCGCATGCCGTGCAGATCCAGCTGCCGTTCGAGTTGCCGCGCGATCGCAACGCTCGTGTCGATCAACGCAAGGCGGTCGCCCGCGATAGAGCGGATGGCCTGATCCAGGAAAGGGTAGTGCGTGCAGCCGAGCACGAGCGTGTCGGCGTTGGCATCGAGCATGGGCTGGATGTAGCTTCTCAGCAGCTCGATCAACTCAGGCGAGTCGATATCGCACCGTTCCACTGCCTGAACGAGCCCATGGCCCGGCTGAAGGATGAAACGGCAATCGGTTGAGTGACGCTCGGCCAGTGCCTGGAAGCGTGCGCTGCGCAAGGTGACCGCGGTCGCAAGCACACCGGCCACGCGCGTCTGTGACATCAGCGCGGCGGGCTTGATGCCCGGTTCTACGCCGATCATGGGGATGGGCAGCCGTTCGCGCGCCTGGGCGATGGACTGCGCCGTCGCCGTATTGCATGCGACGACGAGCGCCTTCGCACCCTGCGCAATCAGCCATTCGCCTATAGCCAGCGTCCGGTCGGCTATGAAGTCATCATCGCGTTCACCGTACGGGGCGTAAAGCGAATCGGCGACGTAGATCAACTGTTCGTCCGGCAGCGCTGCGCGCACGGCGCGCAACACGGACAAACCGCCGAGGCCCGAATCGAAAATGCCGACCGGTGCATTTACGCCGAGCGAGCTCACGCCTGACGCGCTGGCATCGATCGATTCTAAAGAAGAACGAATTGCGTCGAGAGGCATTGCAGCGGCTGTTTTACTCGTTTTCGCCCATCATGGTCTGCTGATAGTTCTGGATGCCAACCTTGGCTACCAGATCGATCTGCGTTTCCAGCCAGTCGATATGTTCTTCGGTGTCATCGAGGATCTTGACGAAGATTTCGCGCGAGATGAAATCGCGAACCGACTCGCAATACGCAATGGCTTCCTTGCACGTGCTTTGCGAAATCTGTTCCAGCTTCAAATCGCACTGCAGGATTTCGAGCGTCTCTTCGCCGATCAACAGCTTGTGCAGGTCTTGCAGGTTCGGCAGGCCATCGAGCATGAAAATGCGCTGGATCAGCCAGTCGGCATGCTTCATCTCGCCGATAGATTCATCGTACTCATGCTTGCCGAGCTTCTCCAGGCCCCAGTGCTTGTACATGCGGGCGTGGAGGAAGTACTGGTTGATCGCCGTCAGTTCGTTCTTCAACTGCAGGTTCAGGTATTCGATCGCTTTTACGTCGCCTTTCATCGTGTTTCCTCGTGGGGCGTTATAGCCTTTTAAACATAACCGCTCGAGTTTAAAAAGCCAATATGAAAAATGGTGTTTTCCCCGTTATTCGCCGGGTTTTGCGTTCATGCGCCAGGTGAATGAGAATGACAACAGTTCTCTTCACAGCGTCCTCAAAATGCAAGAGCCGGGCACGAGGCCCGGCTCTTATCGCTTCCGATTACTGGGGTAGGAGTTTAAACCCTCTACGCCGTTGCGACCGGAATTTTACCTATTTTTGCCTGCCATTCTTTGGGTCCCGTCTGATGCACGGACGTACCGGTTGAATCGACGGCGACCGTCACCGGCATATCCTGCACATCGAACTCATAAATGGCTTCCATGCCGAGGTCTTCGAACGCGATGACCTTCGCGCCGCGAATCGCCTTCGACACCAGATACGCCGCGCCGCCCACGGCCATCATGTACGCGGCCTTGTGTCTCTTGATCGCCTCGATGGCCGTCGGGCCGCGCTCGGCCTTGCCGATCATCGAGATCAGTCCGGTTTGCGACAGCATCATGTCAGTGAACTTGTCCATGCGTGTAGCGGTGGTCGGACCCGCCGGGCCGACGACTTCTTCACGCACCGGATCGACCGGACCGACGTAATAGATCACGCGGTTCGTGAAGTCGACCGGCAACTTTTCGCCCTTGGCGAGCATGTCCGAGATGCGTTTGTGCGCGGCGTCGCGGCCGGTCAGCATCTTGCCCGAGAGCAACAGCGTCTGGCCTGGCTTCCATGCGGCGACTTGTTCCTTCGTCAGCGTGTTCAGGTCCACGCGCTGGCTCGTCTCCGTGTTTGCGACCCATTCGACTTTCGGCCATGCATCCAGTGACGGCGTTTCAAGCTTCGCGACGCCCGAACCATCGAGCGTGAAATGTGCGTGACGCGTCGCGGCGCAGTTCGGAATGATCGCGATGGGTTTCGATGCAGCGTGCGTTGGCGCAGCCATGATCTTCACGTCGAGCACGGTGGCGAGGCCGCCGAGACCCTGGGCGCCGATACCCAGGGTATTCACTTTCTCATGCAACTCGACGCGCAGTTCTTCGATCCAGTCCTTCGGGCCGCGTGCAATGACGTCCTGGATATCGATGGCGTCCATCAGCGATTCCTTCGCCATGACCATCGCCTTCTCGGCCGTGCCGCCGATGCCGATCCCCAGCATGCCGGGAGGGCACCAGCCGGCGCCCATCAGCGGCACCGTCTTCAGCACCCAGTCCACGATGGAATCCGACGGGTTCAGCATCGCGAACTTCGTCTTGTTTTCCGAGCCGCCGCCTTTGGCCGCGATCTGGACATCGACCTTGTCGCCGGGAACGATCTCGTAATGGATCACGGCCGGCGTGTTGTCTTTCGTGTTCTTGCGCGCGCCTTCGGGCGGGCTCACGATCGACGCGCGCAGCACGTTGTCCGGGTTCAGGTAACCGCGGCGCACGCCTTCGTTGATCATGTCGGTGACGCCCATGGTGGCCGACCCTGACTCACTCGCCCACTGCACGTCCATGCCGACCTTCACGAACACCGTGACGATGCCCGTGTCCTGGCAAATCGGACGATGGCCTTCGGCGCACATGCGGCTGTTCGTCAGGATCTGCGCGATGGCGTCCTTCGCGGCCGGACTCTCCTCGAGTTCGTACGCGCGGCCGAGCGCCTGGATGTAGTCGAGCGGATGGTAAAAGCTGATGTGCTGCAGCGAATCCGCAATGCTCTGGATCAGGTCTTCCTGCTTGATGATGGTCATGGCTTGAACGTTGTGGGAACGGGCTAGATTGGGACTTTTTTTGGAAACTTCATCGTGACGTTTTGGTGCTTTCAGCGGCGCTTTGATTGGCGTCCGATCGATGCTGATTCGACTTATTCGTGTGCCTTTGCAGGCGCTTCATGAAAGTGCTCAGGATGCGTGTGCGTGGTCAGGCGGTCGACCCACGCCATGATCAGCGCGGATGCGAGGAACGCGATGTGGATCAGCACTTGCCACATCACCGCGTGTTCCGAGTACTGGTCCGGATTGATGAACGTCTTCAGCAAGTGGATTGACGAAATGCTGATCAACGCCATCGACAGTTTGACTTTCAGCACGCCGGCATTCACGTGATCGAGCCACTCGGGCTGGTCGGGATGACCTTCCACGCCGAGCCGTGAGACGAACGTCTCATAACCGCCGACAATCACCATGATCAGCAGGTTCGAGATCATCACTACATCGATCAGGCCGAGCACGACCAGCATGATGTTGGTTTCATCGAGCGTCGTCATGTGGGTGACGAGGTGCCAGACTTCCTTCAGGAACAGCACCACGTAGACCGCTTGCGCCACGATCAGGCCGAGGTACAACGGGACCTGGAGCCAGCGGCTCATGAAAATGACGACGGGGAGCGGCTTCATCGGACGCCGGGGTAAAGGGGTGCCGGGGATGTTCGGGGATGCGGACATGAGCGGTGCCGGGTCGGTGAATGAAATGATCCGATCAGTATTGGGGTCCGGTCGGAGGCGTTGGACGCGCGAACAGCGGGCTCGTGGTCAGAACCAGCGCTAAAAACCAGAAAAGTCCGACATTGTAGCGCGATGAAGCGACCGGCCTGCGGGTCATCCCTAGGCGGGAGCCGTCAGGAAGTCATCGGCGGCGTGGTCTTCGTTTTCAGGCTCGCAAGCACGATCCCCGCGACCACGCAGGCGAGCGCGATACCGTGCGCGGCCGTCGGACGTTCGCCCAGGAACACGATGCCGTAAAGCGCCGCTGCGATCGGCAGAAGTCCGGAGAAGACGCCGGCCAGACTGCCATCGACGTGACGGATGCCTTTCATCCACAGCCAGAACGAAAAGATGCTCGCCGACAACCCGTACCACAGCACGAGGGTCCAGACGCTCAGGGTGACGCTCGCGTAGTCGAAGCTGAGCAGCGCCGAAAAGCCCAGCGGCAGCATCAGCAGGAAACCAAAGAAATGCGTGTAGGCGCAGATATCGATGGCCGGAAGCGTCTGTGTCAGGCGCCGCGAGAGGATCACGTAGAACGATTCGCAGCAGACCGCGCCGAGCACCATCAGGTTGCCGATGAGCGAGCCGTCCGAATGTGCGCGACCCGCTTCATGTGCGCCCCCCGCGCCGCCCGTGCTCTGTGCGACGTTGATCACGACCACGCCGGCGATTGCGAGCGCGATGGAAATCAGCGCGCGCCCGTTCGGACGTTCCTTGAGAAACAACCAGGAGAACACCGCGACGACCGCCGGAATGGTGCTCGTGATCACGCCCGCCGCGACGGCGCTCGTGCGCTGCACGCCATTGAGCATCAGGAGCGTGAACATGAAGGTGCCGAACAATGCTTGCAGGAACAGGTTCGCCCATTCGCCGCGCTGAACCTTTCGCATTTTCGACGGACGCAGCAGCGGCCAGAGCACTGCCATCGCGATCACGAAGCGCAGCAGCGCGAACAGCGGGACGGGGATGAAAGCGACGATCGACTTCCCGACGCCGACATTGCTGCCGACCAGCAGCATGGCCGCGATTAGGTAGAGCGCGTAACGATTCAAGCTGGAATCCGGACGACGAGTTCAGTTAACATGCTTATTGCCTTGGCTCTGGCAGCGCTCGCTTGCAAAGGGCATCATTGTATTGGCGCGCGGCGAGGGCGCATTGTAAAAGCGCTGGCAAGTACGTGTATACCCCGTGGCCTTTGATTGCAGTGCGTAAGTAGCGGGTAAGCCGCGGAGCTTATCTTCGCCGGTGAAGCATTCGCAAGGTAAGGATTGAACCAGAATGCGCGCATGCTGCGCTGCATCGTAAGTGACCGAACCGAAGAACCTGACGAACAGGCCGCGACCATGTTGCATGGGATTGGAGACATGGCATCACGCTTCGCACCGCGTCTGCCGCTCGCGCCTGCAAAAACATAGCGGCTTCTGAGCCATGCTCGGAAGCCGCAGATTCCAGAATCACCATCAAAGAAGAGGTTGTCGATGTCCGCGATTGAATCCGTACTCCAGGAACGCCGTATTTTCCCGCCATCGGCCAAAGCGTCCGAAGGCGCCGCGATTTCCGGCATGGACGCATACAAGGCTTTGACGTCCGAGGCCGAACGCGATTACGAAGGTTTCTGGGCGCGTCTCGCGCGCGAAACGCTCAGTTGGCACAAGCCGTTCACAACGGTTCTCGATGAATCCAATCCGCCGTTCTACAAGTGGTTCGAGGATGGCGAGATCAATGCGTCGTACAACTGCATCGACCGGCATGTGGAAGCGGGCAACGGCGAGAAGCGCGCGATCATTTTCGAAGCCGATGACGGCACTGTCACGAACGTTACGTATCAGGACCTGCTGCAGCGCGTGAGTCGCTTTGCCAACGCGCTGAAAAAGCGCGGCGTGAAGAAGGGCGACCGCGTGGTGATCTACATGCCGATGTCCATTGAAGGCGTTGTCGCGATGCAGGCCTGCGCGCGTATCGGTGCGACGCATTCGGTGGTGTTCGGCGGGTTTTCATCGAAGTCGCTCAACGAACGGCTCGTTGACGTGGGCGCCGTTGCGCTCGTCACCGCTGACGAACAGATGCGCGGCGGCAAGGCGCTGCCACTGAAGAGCATCGCCGACGAAGCCATCGCCGCCGGCGGCTGCGATGCGGTCAAGAGCGTGATCGTGTACAAGCGCACCGGCGGCAAGACGCAATGGCACGAAGGCCGCGACGTGTGGATGCACGAACTCGTCGAGAATGAGTCCGACAAGTGTGAACCGGAATGGGTCAGCGCCGAACATCCGCTGTTCATCTTGTACACGTCCGGTTCCACGGGCAAACCGAAGGGCGTGCAGCACAGCACCGGCGGTTTCCTGCTGTGGGCTGCGCAAACCATGAAGTGGACCTTCGACGCCAAGCCCGACGACATCTTCTGGTGTACGGCGGATATCGGCTGGATCACCGGGCATAGCTACATTGCCTACGGACCGACGGCGATCGGGGCAACCCAGGTCGTGTTCGAAGGCGTGCCCACGTATCCGCATGCCGGGCGCTTCTGGGACATGATCGCGAAGCACAAGGTCACGATCTTCTACACCGCGCCGACCGCCATCCGTTCGCTGATCAAGGCCGCGGAAGCCGACTCCAAGATCCATCCGAAAAGCTTCGATCTGTCGACGCTGCGCATTCTCGGCACCGTCGGCGAGCCGATCAATCCGGAAGCGTGGATGTGGTATCACGAAAACGTGGGCGGCGGGAAATGTCCTGTCGTCGATACCTGGTGGCAGACCGAAACCGGCGGCCACATGATCACGCCGTTACCGGGCGCGACGCCGCTCGTGCCGGGTTCGTGCACGCTGCCGTTGCCGGGCATCATGGCCGCTGTCGTCGATGAAACCGGTCAGGACGTGCCGAACGGGCAGGGCGGGATTCTGGTGATCAAGCGGCCCTGGCCGTCGGCATTGCGCACGGTCTGGGGCGATCCGGAACGCTTCAAGAAGAGCTACTTCCCCGAAGAACTCGGCGGCGCGTTGTATCTCGCAGGCGATGGCGCCGTGCGCGACAAGGACACCGGCTACTTCACCATCATGGGCCGTATCGATGACGTGCTGAACGTGTCTGGGCATCGGCTTGGGACCATGGAGATCGAGTCGGCGCTGGTATCGAATCCGATCGTGGCGGAAGCGGCCGTCGTGGGTCGTCCCGACGATACAACCGGCGAAGCCGTCTGCGCGTTTGTCGTGTTGAAACGCTCGCGTCCGGAAGGCGATGAAGCGAAGCAAATCGCCAATGAACTGCGCGCGTGGGTGGCGAAGGAAATTGGTCCGATCGCAAAACCGAAGGACATCCGGTTCGGCGAAAACCTTCCGAAGACGCGTTCGGGCAAGATCATGCGGCGCCTGCTGCGGTCCCTGGCGAAAGGCGAGGAAATCACGCAGGATGTCTCGACGCTGGAAAATCCCGCGATCCTCGATCAACTCGGCGAAGCGCGTTAATTTATTCGAGTAGTATCTGGCTTGTGCGAACGGCTCCCTTCTTTCAGGGAGCCGTTTTTGTATTTGCTGATTTATGTTCACGCGCCCCGAACAATGTCGATCCCGATTGCCGCTACCCGACGCATTTGGTAGATAAGCACATGGCTTGCGTCCCACCATCTCCGAACCCTGCAGAGCCGCCGCCCGTGACGGCGGAGATGGCGCGCGCGCATCAGTTGTACTGGCGCACAAACGTCGCGCTGATATCGGTGCTGATGGTTATTGGGTTCGTAGTCTCCTTCGGCATTCCGCTCTTTGCGACGCGCCTCGCCAACGTGCGCTTCGCCGGTTTTCCGCTGCCGTTCTACTTCGGCGCGCAAGGCGCGATTCTTGTGTATGTGGCGTTGATCGTCGTGTAT
Organism: Burkholderia sp. PAMC 26561; assembly: GCF_001557535.2. Classification (NCBI taxonomy): domain Bacteria; kingdom Pseudomonadati; phylum Pseudomonadota; class Betaproteobacteria; order Burkholderiales; family Burkholderiaceae; genus Burkholderia; species Burkholderia sp. PAMC 26561. The sequence continues at coordinate 3,385,229 of NZ_CP014306.1, read as the reverse complement.
ATCGTGCTGATGCAACTCGCCGATGCACGCCTTCAGCGCACGCTTGCGGCCATGACCCTTCGATGAAGCTCAACCATCGCCTGATCCGCGCCTACGCGCTTTATACGCTCGGCTTCCTTGCGTTCATCTATGTGATGACACGCATCGAACGCGTGACCGGGCCGGGCATGTGGATTGGCTACGTGTTCCTGTTCGTGCCGATCGCCGTGTATGCCGTGATCGGCTTGTTGTCGCGCACGTCCGACCTCGTGGAATATTACGTGGCCGGGCGGCGCGTACCGTCCGCGTTCAACGGCATGGCGACGGCGGCGGACTGGTTGTCGGCGGCGTCGTTCATTGGACTGGCCGGGTCCATCTACGCAACCGGTTACGACGGCCTTGCCTACATGATGGGCTGGACCGGAGGGTATTGCCTCGTTGCGTTCCTGCTCGCGCCGTACGTCCGCAAACTCGCGCGCTATACCATCCCCGATTTTCTCGGCACACGCTTTTCAAGCAACCTCGTGCGCGGCATTGCGGCGTTTGCAGCCATCCTGTGTTCGTTCGTTTATCTCGTTGCGCAGATCCAGGGCATCGGGTTGATTGCATCGCGGTTCATCGGTATCGACTTTGCGATCGGGATCTTTTGTGGACTTGCCGGCATTCTCGTGTGCTCGTTTCTTGGCGGCATGCGCGCTGTCACATGGACCCAGGTCGCGCAGTACATCATCCTGATCAGCGCCATGCTGATTCCCGTCTCGATGATCGCGCATCGCGAAGGGCTTGGATGGCTGCCGCAACTTTCTTATGGGCACTTGCTCGAGCGCGTGGAATCGCTTGAACGTCAGGTCGCAGGTTCGCCCGAGGAGGCGAACGTTCGCGATGCTTACCGGCGCCAGGCGCAGCAGATCCAGGCGCAGATCGATCAGTTGCCTGCATCGTTTCAAACGGAACAGGCGCGGCTTACCGATGAAATCGCCGACCTGCGCCGGCACAACGGTCCTTTGCGCGATATCGGCGAACGTGAGCGCGAGCTGGCGTCCTTTCCGAAGGACGCTGCTGACGCTGCGATCCAATGGACACGCGAGCGCGATGCCATGCTGGAACGCGCCGCGCCGCCAGTTCCGATGGCCCAGGCCTTCCCTCCATCCGACGATGAAAACGCCCGGTTGCACAGGCGCAATTTCCTGTCGTTATTGCTGTGCTTGTCGCTGGGAACGGCGAGTTTGCCGCACATCCTGACGCGCTATAACACGACGACATCGGTTGCATCGGCGCGGCGTTCGGTCGGCTGGACGCTGTTTTTTGTTGCGCTGTTTTATGTCACCGTGCCCGTGCTCGCCGTGCTGATCAAGTACGAAATGCTGACTGGCATTGTCGGGCACAAGTTCGCCGATCTGCCGACGTGGGTCATGCAGTGGCGCAAGGTCGAGCCGTATCTGATTCGTATCAGCGACGTGAACGGCGATGGCATCGTGCGCTGGGCCGGCATTCAGATGCAGCCCGATATGGTCGTGCTTGCTGCGCCGGAGATTGCGGGTTTGCCGTATGTGATGTCTGGGTTGATTGCGGCGGGTGCGCTGGCCGCGGCGCTTTCCACCGCCGATGGTTTGTTGCTGACGATCGCGAATGCGCTTTCGCACGACGTCTACTACTGCATGGTCGACAAGAACGCGAGCAGCCAGAGGAGGGTGACGATATCGAAGATATTGTTGCTGGGAGTTGCGTTGTTTGCTTCTTATGTGGCGTCGCTCAATACGGGGAATATTTTGTTTTTGGTCGGCGCGGCGTTTTCGCTGGCGGCGTCAAGCCTGTTTCCGGTGCTGGTGCTCGGTGTGTTCTGGAAGCGGACGACGAAGCTCGGTGCGGTTTGCGGGATGCTGGCCGGGTTGGGCGTTTGCGTTTATTACATCGTTTCGACTTATCCGTATTTCACGCAGATCACGGGGTTTGCGGGCGCGCGGTGGTTTGGGATCGAGTCGATCAGTTCAGGGGTGTTCGGGGTGCCGGCGGGGTTTCTGGTGGCGGTGGTCGTGAGTCTTTGCGACCGGAAGCCGGATGCCTATACGCGGGCGCTGGTCGATTACATCCGGCATCCGTGAGGGCGGGGGAACGTAAAAAACCCGCGTCGGCACGAGGCTCGATGCGGGTTTGGCGCTGCTCAACGATGCGAAACGTATTCTGGCGGAGAGACGGGGATTCGAACCCCGGTTAGGTTTGACCCTAAACACGCTTTCCAGGCGTGCGACTTAAACCGCTCATCCATCTCTCCAGCAAGTCGCGGATTATAGCAAACTCGCGCGATCGTGCCAGCCCCTTGTGGTGGGATGAAGTTGCAACCATCTCGCTGCGGCAAATTGCCAATCAAACCATAGACACCTGAGATCGTTGTCACGGCGCGTGACGCATACATTTCAGCTGGTGAATGGATTAACAACCCGCAACTTTTGATCGATCATCAACCCGTTCTGCATGTCTTCGGAGTACAGCACATTGCATTCGGCAAGAAGTGCGGCCGCTACGATCATCGAGTCATAAACAGATAGTCCGTACCGTTCGGACACACGTCGACCGGTGTCATGTGTTTCCTCAGTCAGCGGTTCCGTGCTGCAAACGGCGCGGATTGCATCTAACACATCACCCGTCTCGTCCCACGACATACATAACTTGCGCCGCGTTACGTTCGCGACTTCGTTGAGCACTTGAACGCTGATAACACCGCCTTCTGCCATCAAGCCTTCGGCGCGGTTTGCCTTGGCCGAATCACTCGAAAGAAGGTAGAGCGCGACATTGCTGTCCAGAAAAACCTTAGTCATTGCGATTGGCGTCGTCGCGGCTGAAAGTGAAGTCAGCAGGCAATCGCCCCCGATACTGTCGTAGTCGTTCAAGCAACTCGCGGCTGGTCGGCTTCTTCTTGATCTGAAATTCGCGCGCGCCTGCAACGACAACGTCGACATCGTCGCCTTCATGAAGCTCAAGAGCCTCGACAACAGCGGCGGGCAACCGGATTGCCAGGCTGTTTCCCCACTTCGATACTTGCATGATTACCTCGATGGATATACTTTACATAATTGTATATCCACCAGGGTAGTCAGGTAAATATTTTTACCCCCGCAACCCCTTCACTTCCAGCCGGAACTTATGCAGCAACGGTTCCGTGTACCCGCTCGGCTGGGCGCGCCCTTCAAACACCAGTGCCTTTGCCGCCTTGAACGCCAGCGAGGTCTCGAAGTGCCCGGCCATCGGCTGGTAGTACGGATCGCCGTCGTTCTGCGCATCGACCACTTTCGCCATGCGCTCGAACGTTTCGTTCACCAACGCCTCCGACACGACCCCGTGATACAGCCAGTTCGCAATGTGCTGGCTCGAGATGCGCAACGTCGCGCGATCCTCCATCAAGCCGATATCGTGAATATCCGGCACCTTCGAACATCCCACACCCTGGTCGACCCAACGCACTACGTAACCCAGAATCCCCTGGGCGTTGTTCTCGATCTCCTGGCGAATCTCTGCATCGGACCACTCGGCCTTTTCAACGACAGGAATGGTCAGCAAGCCATCGAGCAACGCGTCACGCGCGCTGTCGTATCCTGTCTTCTCGAGCGCCTGCTGCACGGCCTGAACATCGACCTGATGGTAATGCAGCGCATGAAGCGTAGCCGCCGTTGGCGAGGGCACCCATGCGGTGTTCGCGCCGGCCTTCGGATGAGCGATCTTCTGCTCGAGCATCGCATGCATCAGGTCGGGCATCGCCCACATGCCCTTGCCGATTTGCGCACGCCCGCGCAGTCCCGAACTCAGCCCCGCGAGCACGTTATTGCGCTCGTAAGCCGTGATCCAGGCCGACGATTTCATGTCGCCTTTTCGCATCATGGGACCGGCTTCCATGGCGGTGTGCATTTCGTCGCCGGTGCGATCGAGGAAACCCGTGTTGATGAACGCGACCCGCGCCGATGCCGCCGCAATGCACGCCTGCAAATTGACGCTCGTGCGGCGCTCCTCGTCCATGATGCCCATCTTGATGGTGTTTCGCGGCAAACCAAGCAGGTCTTCGACGCGGCCAAACAGCTCATCGGAGAAAGCAACTTCGGCCGGGCCGTGCATCTTCGGCTTGACGATGTAAATCGAGCCCGTGCGCGAATTAAGCTTGTTTTTCAGGTCGTGCACGGCGCCGAGCGATGTCATCACGGCATCAAGAATGCCTTCCGGAATCTCATGCCCATCGCGATCGACCACGGCCGGGTTCGTCATCAGATGCCCGACGTTGCGAATGAAGAGCAGCGAGCGGCCATGCAGCTTGACCGTCGAGCCATCGGGCGCGGTGTATTCGCGATCGGCGTTCAGGCGGCGCGTGAACGTCTTTCCGTTCTTCGTCACGTCTTCGGCCAGATCGCCCTTCATGAGGCCAGTCCAGTTGCGGTAGAGCTGGACTTTGTCGGCGGCATCGACGGCGGCGACCGAGTCTTCGCAGTCGATGATCGTCGAAACTGCCGCTTCCATCAGCACGTCTTTCACGTGCGCGGAATCCGTCTTGCCGATGGAATCCGCGGCGTCGATCTGGATCTCGAAGTGCAGGCCGTGATGCTTGAGGAGGATGGCCGACGGCGCGTTTGCATCGCCCTGGAAGCCGATGAACTGCTCCGGCGATTGCAACGCCGACGATCCGTTTTTCAGCGTGACGGCGAGCTTGCCGCCTTCCACGCGATACGCGGTTGCATCGGCATGCGAACCGTTCGCGAGCGGCGCGGCTTCGTCGAGGAAAGCACGGGCGCGCGCGATGACCTTCGCGCCGCGAGCCGGGTTGAACTGCCTGGTGCGCTCGGCGCCGTCGGTGTCGGGGATCGCGTCGGTGCCGTAGAGCGCGTCATACAGACTGCCCCAGCGCGCATTTGCGGCGTTGAGCGCGTAACGTTGATTCGAAAGAGGCACGACGAGTTGCGGGCCGGCCTGCGTCGCGATTTCCGTATCGACGTTCTGGGTCGTCGCTTTCACGGCCGTGCTCGACGGGACAATGTACCCGACGCTCTCCAGGAATCCGCGGTACGCCTTGAGATCACGCACCGGGCCGGGATTCGCCTTGTGCCATGTGTCGAGTTCCGCCTGCAGCCGGTCGCGCTCGGCGAGCAGCGCACGGTTTTTCGGCGCGAGGTCGTGGACGAGGGCATCGAAACCTTTCCAGAACGCTTCACTTTCGATGCCGACGCCCGACAGCGCCTCGTCATCGACGTACCTGGCGAGCACGTCCGCCACCTTCAAACCGTTTCGCTTAATCATTTGACTCATGAGTATCTCCAGCTCTGTTTGTATTCGTCGCGATGCAGCATTGTAATTGCCATCATGTTAACGCTTCTTGGCCCAATCGACCGGTTGGTGACGTTGTAAAGGGCGTGGAGGATCGCCTCTACGAGTTCGCCGACCTCCGGCGCGCGAAGACAAGCAAAGCCGGAATGACTATATTTGTCGTCCTGTACGCTGTAATTGACCGATCAATCCATGCAGGCGGCGCATCATTGCCGCTGTTCAATGTTTATCGTTCAGAGGATTCCATGACCGAGTTGTCCGCGTTCCCCATCACGGCAAAATGGCCGGCGCAGCATCCCGAGCGGCTGCAGCTTTATTCGCTGCCGACGCCCAACGGCGTCAAGGTCTCTATCATGCTGGAGGAGACCGGCCTGCCGTACGAGCCGCATCTGGTGAGCTTCGAGACGAATGACCAGACGTCGCCGGCGTTTTTATCGCTGAATCCGAACAACAAGATCCCGGCGATCATCGATCCGGACGGACCGGACGGCAAACCGCTCGGGCTGTTCGAATCGGGCGCGATCCTGCTTTATCTCGCCGATAAAACCGGCCAGTTCATCCCGCAGGACGCGGCCGGCCGTTACGAGACGATCCAGTGGGTGATGTTCCAGATGGGCGGAATCGGCCCGATGTTCGGCCAGCTTGGTTTCTTCAACAAGTTTGCGGGCAAGGATTACGAGGACAAGCGTCCGCGCGACCGGTACGTGGCGGAATCGAAGCGTCTCCTGGGTGTGGTCGAACAGCGGCTCGCCGGCCGGAAATGGATCATGGGCGACGAATACACGATCGCGGACATTGCGAGTTTTCCGTGGATTCGCAACCTGATCGGTTTTTATGAGGCGGGAGATCTGGTGGGCATCGATAACTTCCCGAACGTGAAACGTGTGCTGGCTGCGTTCGTGGCGCGGCCTGCAGTCGACAGAGGCTTGAACATTCCGAAGCGGGGTTGATGTTTTCAGGTTCCCCGAGGCGGCTCCTATGCCGCCTCTTTTCGTATTCGATGCCCTGATTAATAAGCGATCGCGAGATAATAAACAATCTTGTTCCTCGCATTGTTATTAAAATAAAAACGCTGAAATGATCGGCTTGACGCCGCGGTTACCAAAATAATAAACCGCTTGACGCTTTTCTCTCCTGCGCCAACAATCAATCTCACAACGGCATCTCAATAACACGGCTTCAATTGCGCGTGTTTTTAACGTCGGCATAATCATGACCAAAACCGAAACGTCCCTTCAAAAGACGGAAGAGCTGCGCAGCTTCCTGTTCCTGACCGTCGTGATGGTTCCGGTTCTGACGATCATGTTCGTTGCTGCGTATGGTTTTGTGGTCTGGTTTTATCAAATGGCGATCGGTGGTCCGCCTCATTGACTTATTTGTAAATTAAACCGTTTAACGTTACACAACGACAGGAGTCGGGTTATGTCTGCACGCCTGAAAAACGCGTTCCTTGAAATGGCTTTAATTCCCGAATCGCATATTGCGGGAATCGTCGTTCATGCAAGTAAGTTGGATCTCGAAAAAATCAAGCAGGCTATTTCAATGTTTCCCGGTTCCGAGATTCACGCAATCAGTCCGGAAGGAAAAATGGTAGTGACGCTTGAAGCGGACCGGTCGGGTGTTCTCGCTGACCAGATAGACGCCATTCATGCAATGCAGGGCGTGTATTCGGCATCGCTCGTATATCAGCATCACGAACACGTGGCCGCGCTCGATGAGGAGATCCGGAATGAGCCTGACGCGTCGAAGCTTTATTAAACAGACGGCTGCGGCCACGGCGGCATCCGCTGCGGGGATGGCGCTCCCCGCGTTCGCCTCGGGTGTGGACCGGATGGCGGGCGCCGTTGCCGACACCGAAGTGAAATGGTCGAAAGCGCCGTGCCGTTTCTGCGGAACGGGCTGCGGCGTGAGCGTGGGTGTGAAAGGCGGCAAGGTGGTCGCGACGCAGGGTGATCCGCAGGCGGAAGTGAATCGCGGGCTGAATTGCGTGAAGGGCTATTTCCTCTCGAAGATCATGTACGGCGAGGACCGGCTGACCACGCCCCTGTTGCGGATGAAGGACGGCAAATACGCGAAGGACGGCGAATTCGCGCCGGTTTCGTGGGACCGCGCATTCGCCACGATGGCCGAGCAGTTCAAACGTGTGTTGAAGGAGAAAGGTCCGACAGCCGTCGGCATGTTCGGCTCGGGACAATGGACGGTTTTCGAAGGCTATGCAGCGTTGAAACTCATGAAGGCGGGGTTCCGTACGAACAACCTGGATCCGAACGCGCGGCATTGCATGGCGTCGGCCGTGACGGGTTTCATGCGCACGTTCGGCATGGACGAGCCAATGGGCTGTTACGACGATATCGAACAAGCCGATGCCTTCGTGCTGTGGGGATCGAATATGTCGGAGATGCATCCGATCCTCTGGACGCGCGTGACAGACCGCAGGATGAGTGCGCCGAAGACGAAGGTCGCGGTGCTCTCCACGTTCGAGCATCGCAGTTTCGACCTGGCCGATTACCGCGTGATCTTCACGCCGCAATCCGATCTCGCGATCCTGAATTACATCGCGAACGTGATCATCAAGACGAATCGCGTGCACAAGGATTTCGTCGCGAAACACGTCACGTTCAAGGAAGGCAACGCGGACATTGGCTATGGGCTGCGTCCCGAACATCCGCTGCAGAAGGCCGCTAAAAATGCGGGCGATCCGAACGGCTCGAAGCCGATCGACTTCGATACCTTCGCGCGTTTTGTATCCAAGTACGACGCGGATTACATGACGAAGCTGTCGGGGGTAACGAAGGTGAAACTCGACCAGCTCGCCGAGCTTTATGCCGACCCGAACATCAAGGTGATGTCGTTCTGGACCATGGGCTTCAACCAGCATACGCGCGGCACTTGGGCGAACAACATGATCTACAACCTGCATCTCTTGACAGGCAAGATCTCGACGCCCGGCAACAGTCCGTTCTCGTTGACGGGGCAGCCGTCGGCGTGCGGAACGGCGCGCGAGGTCGGGACGTTTTCGCATCGGCTGCCGGCGGACATGGTGGTCACGAATCCGGAGCACCGGGAGCACGCGGAGCAAATCTGGAAGCTGCCGGCCGGCACGATCCAGCCCAAGCCCGGTTACCACGCGGTGCTGCAGAACCGCATGTTGAAGGACGGCAAGCTGAACGCGTACTGGGTCATGTGCAACAACAATGTCCAGGCGGGCGCAAACCTGAACGAAGAGACGCTTCCGGGATATCGGAATCCGGACAACTTCATCGTGGTATCCGATGTTTATCCGACCGCAACAGCGGTTTCGGCCGACCTTATCCTACCTGCGGCGATGTGGGTCGAGAAGGAAGGCGCCTATGGCAACGCCGAGCGCCGCACGCAGTTCTGGCATCAACTCGTCGATGCACCCACCGGCGCCCGTTCGGACCTGTGGCAACTGGTTGAGTTCTCGAAGCACTTCAAGGTCGAGGAAGTCTGGCCGGCCGAGCTGATTGCAACGAAGCCCGAACTGAAAGGCAAAACGCTTTACGACGTGCTTTTCCGAAACGGACAAGTCGACAAATATTCGCTGAAGGAAACGAGCGCGCATTACGAAAACAGTGAAGCAAAGGCGTTCGGCTTCTATCTGCAGAAGGGCCTCTTCGAGGAATACGCGAGTTTCGGCCGGGGGCATGGCCACGACCTCGCACCCTTCGATGCATATCATGAAGCGCGTGGAATTCGCTGGCCCGTGGTGAACGGCCACGAAACCCGCTGGCGCTACAAGGAAGGATCGGACCCGTACGTCAAGGCGGGAACCGGCTATCAGTTCTATGGCAACAAAGACGGCCGCGCGGTGATTTATGCATTGCCCTATGAACCACCGCCCGAGGCGCCGGACAAGGAGTTCCCGTTCTGGCTGGCAACGGGGCGTGTGCTCGAACACTGGCATTCGGGGTCCATGACGCGGCGCGTGCCGGAGCTGTATCGGGCGTTTCCGAACGCCGTGTGTTTCATGCATCCGGACGATGCAAAAGCGCTCGGCCTGCGCCGCGGCGTGGAAGTGAAGGTGATGTCGCGACGCGGTTTTGTCCGTACGCGTATCGAGACGCGCGGGCGCGACAAGCCGCCTCGCGGACTCGTGTTCATCCCCTGGTTCGATGCAAGCCAACTGGTCAACAAACTTACGCTGGACGCAACTGATCCGATATCGCTTCAGACTGACTACAAGAAGTGCGCAGTCAAGATCGTCAAGGTCTGAGGAGGCAGTCATGCGATCGCTGACCGTGATTGACGTATTCATTGCCGTGAGTCTTTTTGTGTTTTCGCAGGCGGCGCCGGCGCAACCGGTGATTCCCGCCGAACCGTTTCACGACGCCATGCGCGGCACGACGCCTGTCGATGAAGAGGCGAAACCGCCGTTGATTGCCCCAACAGAAAATAAGGATGTCATCCGTGGCCGCGCCTATGCACAGCAGCCGCCGACGATCCCGCACAAGATCGACGGCTATCAACTCGACAAGGACGCCAACCGCTGCCTTGCGTGCCATGCGCGTAGCCGCGCGGCCGAGAGCGGAGCGGTGCCCATCGGCATATCGCATTACGTCAACCGAGACAATGCCACGCTCGGAAGTCTCTCGCCGAGGCGCTACTTCTGCACGCAGTGTCATGTCACGCAAGCCGACGCGAAGCCGCTTGTCGGCAACACGTTCACGGATGTGGAAGATGTGCGCGTCGCGCCCGGGCCTGCCGCGCCGCAGCCGGCCGGCAAGAAGTAGGAGCACGCGATGTTCGGCCTGATCAGGCGATATTGGCAAACGATCAACCGGCCCAGTACGTACTACAGCCTGGGCTTTCTCACGCTCGGCGGGTTCATTGCCGGTGTGGTGTTCTGGGGTGCGTTCAATACGGCGCTCGAAATGACGAGCACCGAGGCGTTTTGCACGGGTTGCCACGAAATGCATGACAACACATTCGCCGAGCTGAAAGGCACGATCCATTACAGCAACCGCAGCGGCGTGCGGGCGATCTGTTCGGACTGCCATGTACCGCACAACTGGACGGACAAGATTGCCAGAAAGATGCAGGCGTCGAAGGAAGTCTGGGCAAAAGTGTTCGGCTCGGTCAACACGCGCGAAAAGTTCCAGGACAAGCGGCTGGAACTCGCCGAGCACGAATGGCGCCGGTTCAAGGCCAATGATTCGCTGGAATGCCGTAACTGTCATTCCTTCGAGTCGATGGACTTCACGCGCCAGAGTCCGCGGGCACAGAACGCGCATCAGCGCTTCCTGGCTACGGGCGAGAAGACGTGTATCGATTGTCACAAGGGCATTGCGCATGAACTACCGGACATGACGCAGGCAATGCGGGATCAACAGTTGCGCGAAGCGCGTCCAAAGTGAGGGCACTATCGATGAATCAAGATCTGTTTATCAAGCAGGATTTCGGGTCGGACAGTCGCAACAATGCGGTGTTGTCCGTCGATAAACTCGGCTTCGACCGCGCCGGGGAAATGCTGTTCAGCAACGTGGCTTTCGATGTGGACGCCGGCCAGGTGCTGCAGATCCACGGTCCCAACGGCAGCGGCAAGACCACCTTGCTGCGCGTGCTCGCCGGTCTGTTGCGGCCGAGCGCGGGCACCATCCGCTGGCGTGGCAGGGATGCGCATGCGCATCCCGAATCGTGGCGCCAGTCGCTCGCGTATCTCGGGCATCTGAACGGCGTCAGCGACGAACTCACCGCAGCCGAAAACCTTGCCTTCAGTTCGGTGCTGGGCGATGTCGCGGAAGAGCGTGTCGAGGTCGAAGAGGCGGCGCTCAAGAGCGTGGGACTCGACCGGTATCGGGATGCCATTGTGCGGGGACTGTCGCAGGGGCAAAAGCGCCGGCTTGCGATCTCGCGCCTGCTGCTTGAACACAAGCCGCTGTGGCTGCTCGACGAACCCGCCGCCGCGCTCGACGAAGAGTCGTCCGGCGTGCTCGAGGACGTGATCAAGGGCCATCTGGAGCGCGGCGGGATCGTACTGATGACCACGCACAAGCTGATCACCACGTCACCCTCGGCCACGCGCAATCTGTACTTCGAACCGAGCGGCCGATGCTCAGACTGACCGTGCGCATTGTCCAACGCGAGCTTGCGCTGACCTGGCGCAGGCGGACTTCGGCGCTTGGCTGCCTGCTGTTCTTCGTGATCGCAGCGAGCCTCTTTCCGTTGGCTGTCGGCGCCGATCCCGCGCTGCTCCAGACAATCGCGCCGGGCGTGTTATGGGTCACGGCATTATTTGCCGCGATGCTCTCGCTCGCGCGTTTGTTCGGCCCTGATTTCGCCGATGGCGCTCTCGACCAGATGCTGCTTTCGCCGCAATCATTGCTCGCGATGGTCATGGCGAAGATCGGCGCGCACTGGCTCACGAGCGGCTTCGCGCTCGTGTTGCTGGCGCCCGTCATGGCGCTTCAATACGGTCTTTCCTTCAATGCGGTCTGCCGGCTCACGCTGGCGTTGTTGATCGGTACGCCGGTGCTGAGTCTCATCGGTTCGGTGGGTGCGGCGCTTACGCTCGGCGTGCGCGGCGGCGGCATGCTGCTCGCCGTCCTGGTGTTGCCGCTGGAAACGCCGGTGCTGATCTTTGGCGCGAACGCCGCCGATTCATCGCGTACCGATGGATGGTCGGCCGCGAACTTTTCCCTGCTCGGCGCGGGCCTGCTCGCCGCCCTTGCGTTGTGTCCTGTCGCGACCGCCGCAGCCTTGCGGATCTCCGCCGAATGAACCTGACATGATCTCCACACTCGCTCAAGCTGGCTGGTTGCGCTACGCGTCGCCGAGACCGTTTCATCGGCTGGCGGGAAGGATGATTCCCGGCTTCGCAATCGCGTCCATCCTGTTCGTCATGCCCGGCATTCAGATCGCGTTGTTTGTTGCGCCCACCGACGCCGTGCAAGGCGATGTATATCGCATCATGTTCGTGCATGTTCCTGCCGCATGGATGTCGATGCTGCTCTACGTGGTGATGGCCGCCTACGCCGGGCTCGGCCTCGTTCTCAACGCACGTCTTTCCGCGATGATGGCCCGCGCCATCGCGCCGACCGGTGCGCTTTTCACCGCGCTCGCACTGGTCACGGGCGCGCTCTGGGGCCGCCCGACGTGGGGTGCGTGGTGGGTATGGGACGCGAGGCTCACGTCCGAACTGATCCTGCTGTTTCTTTACCTGGGCTTCATGTCGCTGCATGGCGCCATCGACGATACCCGCCGCGCCGATCGCGCCTGCGCCGTGCTCGCACTGGCGGGCGTGGTGAATATCCCGGTGATCTATTTTTCGGTGCAGTGGTGGTACACGCTGCATCAGGGCGCGTCGCTTTCCTTTGGCAGCGGCGTGTCCATGGACGCGTCCATGCTCGCGGGCATTCTCGTCATGACGCTTGCCCTCTGGTGCTATGCAATCGCGATCGTGCTCGTGCGGGTACGGCGGATCATCGACGAACGTGAGTTCTGAATGAACGGGAAAAGGGGAGAAGGCCATGAACGTACTGAACAGTTCCAACGGGGACCTCTGGTATCTATGGGTCGCGTTCGATATCACCTTTCTCGTGCTGGCCGTTGAAATTGCAATCACCATCAATGCGGGCCGGAAGCATCGACGGCGCGATCGTATTGTCCGGCCACGCACCCGCACGAGCACGCTCACGGAGAGACCGTGAAGGGGCGCACGCGGCGGGCGTGCGGCGTCGCCGCCGGGCTGGTGACGCTCGGCGGCGCGGCGGCGCTGGTGCTGAATGCGTTCAATTCCAACGTGATGTTCTTCGTCACGCCGAGCCAGCTCGTGGCTGACAGCATGGCGCACACGGCGCGGCTGCGCGTGGGCGGTCTTGTCGAGCACGGGTCGGTCGAGCGCGATGCGAGCGGTCTGAACGTGCGTTTCATGATCACCGATACCGCCCGCGAGATTCCCGTCGAGTATCGCGGCGTGCTGCCTGACCTGTTTCGTGAGGGCAAAGGCGTGGTCGCGCAAGGGCGTTTGTCGCCGGAGGGTGTGTTCGTGGCGGACCAGATCCTCGCCAAGCACGATGAAAACTACATGCCGCCCGAAGCCGTCGAGGCCGTCAGGCGCGCCCGCCCTGCCATGAAGATATCGGACAAGACAGGAGCCCTTCGATGATCCCCGAACTCGGCCAGTTCGCGCTGATCGTCGCACTGCTGCTCGCGGTGACGTGCGGCGTGCTGCCGCTGATCGGCGCGGCGCGCGGCATTCCCGGCTGGATGCGCAGCGCGTGGCCGCTGGCACGGGGACAGAGTGCATTCGTCGCGATGGCGTTCGCGTGCCTGGCGGTATCGTTTGTCAACGATGATTTTTCGGTCGCGTATGTCGCGTCGAATTCCAACTCCATGCTGCCGCTCGCGTATCGTTTCGCCGCCGTCTGGGGCGGACATGAAGGCTCGTTGCTGCTCTGGACGTTGCTGTTGACGTTCTGGATGACCGCTGTCTCCATCTTCAGCAGACAGCTTCCCGTGCCGATGGTTGCGCGCGTGCTCGGCGTCATGAGCTGGATCAACGCAGGGTTCGTGGCGTTCATGCTGTGGACATCAAATCCGTTCATCCGTCTGCTGCCCCCCGCCATGGACGGCCGCGACCTCAACCCCTTGCTGCAAGACCCCGGCATGGTCTCGCATCCGCCGATCCTGTACATGGGCTACGTAGGTTTCGCGGTAGCGTTTTCGTTCGCCGTATCGGCCTTGCTGTCAGGCGAACTCGATGCCACCTGGGCGCGCTGGTCTCGCCCGTGGACCACTGCCGCGTGGACCTTCCTCACGCTCGGCATCATGCTCGGCAGCGCCTGGGCGTATTACGAACTCGGCTGGGGCGGCTGGTGGTTCTGGGACCCCGTGGAGAACGCGTCGTTCATGCCGTGGCTCGCAGGCACGGCGCTGATGCACTCGCTCGCCGTCACCGACAAACGCGGCAGCTTTCGCGCGTGGACCGTGCTGCTCGCCATCTGCGCGTTTTCGCTGAGTTTGCTCGGCACGTTCCTCGTGCGTTCGGGCGTGATTACATCGGTCCACGCATTTGCGACCGATCCCACGCGCGGACTTTTCATTCTCGTGTTCCTCTCGATAGTGACCGGCGGCGCGTTGCTGCTGTTCGCGTGGCGCGCGCCGAAGATCGGTTTGGGCGCGGGCTTCGCGCTGGTATCGCGGGAGTCCTTGCTGTTGTCGAACAACGTCGTGCTGATTGTGGCGGCCGCTTCCGTGCTGCTAGGCACGTTGTATCCGCTTGCGCTCGACGTGCTCGGGCTCGGCAAGATATCCGTCGGTGCGCCGTATTTCGACGCCGTTTTCGTGCCCCTCATGACGCCCGCCGTTTTCCTGATGGGCATCGGCCCCATCGCTCGATGGAAATCCGCACGCCTGCCGCATATCGCCGTCCGGCTTTGCTGGGCGGCACTGGTGAGCGTGGCGTCAGCGGTGGCGGTGCCGTTGCTCACCGGCGGGTGGAGACCGCTGGTCGCATTGGGAATCGGGCTTGCCGTGTGGTGCGCAACAGCGACGCTGACCGCGCTTGTCGTGGGCATCGCTGAACAGCGCGGAGCGTTTTTCATGCGGTTCATCCGCATGCCGCGCGGCTTTTACGGCATGCTCGCCGCGCATCTGGGCGTGGGCGTTTTTATTGCGGGCGTGACGCTCGTCAAGGCTTATGAAAGCGCCGGCGATGGCCGACTCGATGTTGGCCAGTCGATCAGCGCCGGCGGTTATACGTTTCGCTTCGATGGCACCAAGGCGGTCAATGGTCCGAACTATCGTGCGTTGCGGGCCACGGTCGTGGTGAGCCGGGATGGAGCGGTCGTCGCTGTCATGCATCCGGAGAAACGCTTCTTCGTGATCCAGAAGACGACCATGACCGAAGCCGCCGTCGACCGTGCGCCCTTGCGCGATCTCTATGTCGCACTTGGCGATGCCGCCGCCGACAGCCCGACTGCGTGGACGTTACGCGTACAGGTCAAACCGTTCGTGGACTGGATCTGGGCGGGCTGCCTCCTGATGGCGCTCGGCGGCTTGCTCGCGGCGAGTGACCGGCGGTATCGGCTGGCGGTGCGGGCGCGGCGCGAAGCGTCCTCCACTTCCGCGGAGACCGCACGCAGCCGCCTTCATGCACAGTCCGCGATCTTGCAGCAGCGCATGCCGGGGAGACGCGCCAAGTGAAACGGTTTTTGCTGCCGCTTATCTTTTTCGCGGGTTTGAGCGCGGTGCTGGCGGCATCGTTATCGAACGATCCGCGACGGTTGCCGTCGGCGTTGATCGGCAAGAGCGCGCCTTCGTTCGATCTTCCGCGTCTGGACAATCCCGGCAGGAACCTCTCGCCCGATACCTTGCGCGGCGACGTGTGGATCATGAACGTATGGGCGTCGTGGTGCGAATCCTGTCGCGATGAACACGCGCTGCTGATCTCGCTCGCGGGCAAGAACGTCGTGCCCATTTATGGCCTCGACTACAAGGACGAGCCTGAAGCTGCGCGACAATGGCTGCGGCAGGCGGGCAATCCGTATATTGCAACCGTGGTGGATCGCTCGGGGCAGACGGGTATCGACTATGGCGTGTACGGCGTGCCCGAAACTTTCGTGATCGACCGGCAGGGCGTGATCCGTTTCAAGCGCTCGGGGCCGCTCACGCAGGCCGCGCTCGATACGCAAATCCTCCCGCTCGTTCGAATGCTGCAAAGCGAGGACTGCGATGAATAAGCTCGCGACCCTATTGTTGGTGTTCGGATGCCTCACACAAAGCTGGGCCCATGCCGCAGAAGTCGTGCCGAACGCGAGCGCGAACCCGGAAGTAAAAGCGCGTGCTTACCGGCTGGAATCGAATTTTCGATGCCTCGTCTGCCAGAATGAAACCATCGCGGATTCGACCGCCGATCTCGCTGCGGATCTTCGCGCGATTATCCGCGAGCAAGTCGAGCAGGGCGCCACCGACACACAAATCAGCGATTACATGGTGACGCGTTACGGCGACTTCGTGCTTTACGATCCGCCGTTCAAAACGCTGACCTGGGCACTCTGGCTCGGGCCTTTCGTTTTGCTCGTGCTTGGGTTCGCAGCACTTGTTTTTGTGGTGTCAGGTCGCCGGAGAACGCAACTGCCCGCACTCACCGACCTCGAGCGCAGACGCGCACGACGTCTTCTGGGAGGCCGGTTGTGATCACTTTCTGGATCGTCGCGGCCGCCATGCTGATCGCGGCGATCCTGTGCGCGGTCGTGCCGCTGATGCAGCGCGAACCCGCCGCGGATGCATATAGAAACCGCGCGCTGAACGTATCTCTGCATCGCCGCGAACTCGCCGATGCCACTCACGACCGGCTGGCAGGACTGATATCGGCCGATCAGCACGCCGCGTTGCGCAGCGAAATAGAACAGCGCGTTCTCGCCGATACCCGCACGCCCTCAGCGCTGTCGGTGATGCGCCCGCAGCGGCAAGGGACGGCCACGCGCGCGGCCACCAGTGCGCTCCTGATCGCGCTGTTCCCGGCGGCCGCGTGCGCGTTGTACCTGAAGCTTGGCCAGCCGGCCGCGCTCGATCTTGAAGACTCGTTCGGCGCATCGCACGACATGAGTTCCGCGTCGGTGGAAATGATGGTCTCGCGCCTGGCGTTCGGTTTGAAAAGCCGCGTCCCCGATCCCCGCGATGCCGCCAAATGGGCGACGTTGGCGCGCTCCTACATGGCGCTCGAGCGGCCATCGGATGCAGCGGCGGCTTATACGCACGCAGTCGCGCTCGCCCCGGGCGATGCGCAACTACGCGCCGATTTCGCTGACACGCTCGCAAGCGCCGACGAAGGCCGGCTCGACGGCCGCGCGTCCGATGAGATTGCAGCGGCGCTGGCCATCGAACCGTCGAATCCGAAAGCGCTGGCTCTGGCGGCGTCGGCGGCGTTCGAGGCGCGGCGTTTTGCGATCGCGATCGCTTATTGGCGGCGCCTGATTTCCACACTCGATGCTGCGTCGCCGACTGCGGTCCAGGCGCAGAAGAATATCGATGAAGCGTTGAGCATGAGCGCCGTCACCGTGACGCTGCAACTCGCCGACGGCGTGCATGCCCCGCCCGATGCAACCGTGATTCTGAGCGCACACACGCAGGGTGCGGGGAACACGTTGCTGGCCGAGCGTCATTTATCCGCGAGCGAATTGCCGGCCACGGTCATACTCGATGACACGTTTGCAATCAATCCCGCCGATACGCTTTCCGCGTACCCGCAAGTGAGCGTTGAAGCGCGGGTCGTGACAGCGACGCCGGGGGAGAATCTCAGCGGGCAAACCAACGTCACGGGCGCCGAGAATCGTCGTGCTGCGCTGGTGATCGCGGCGCCCCCAAGATAGGTTCGTCGAAAAATTGTTAAGCTCGGCATTCGGCCACCTTATTTCCCGATATGTTCGAGTTCGACGAGCTGTTCCAGATTGCCTATAAACGCGAACGCGCGATGAGCCGGCGCCTGGCGAAGCTTACGGCGCTTTCCGCCCACGCCGCGTTGGCGCAGACGCTCGAAAAGTCGGCGGGCGCAGCAACGCTCGCAGATCTGGTGAAGGCGCGGCGTCTGGAAAGGGCAGCGGCGCTTCATGCCGCGCAGCTTCGGCGTGAAGAACGCTCGGCTGCCCGCGTGGTACGCCTCGCACGAAACCGGCAGCCTTCAACCCGCGATGCCACCGCGTGGCACGCGTGGTTCGACGGATCGGCGCATCCGAACCCGGGGAAGATCGGTATCGGCGGAATGCTCGAAAGTCCCGATGGCGAGGTCGTCACGATCAGCGCGATTGCCGGTCACGGCGATAGCTGCAAGGCTGAATATCTCGCGCTGATCGCGGTGCTCGAAGCGGCGTTATCGCAGCAACCGGCACCGGAAAAACTCGTCATTCACGGTGACAGTCAGGTTGTCATAGAGGACGTGCTGCGCGATGCAACCTGCAGCGCGCCCGCGCTCAGTTCCTACGCAACGCAAGCGCGTGAGCTGATCGCGCAACTCGCCGATGTTCGTCTTCAGTGGATCCCGCGCCACCGCAACACCGCGGCCGATGCATTGTCGCAAGAGGCCATTCGTGGCGATCACGCCAATTCGCGCACATCCGTCACGGGCGTTTCGCCGAACGCGTCGCTCAACGCATAGTCGAGCACTTTTCGCGCGGCGTCGGCGGGCGTGGAAAGCTGGCCGCTGCGCTTGAGGTCATCGAATTTTTCACGCAGCGGAAACGCATCCAGGCCCGTGCCGCGAATCTCGGCTTGCATGTCCGTATCGATAACCCCAGGCGCCACGCTGCCAATGCGCAACGCACGGTTGTGGTCCAGCGCGACCGCGCGTGCGTGGTGATCCAGCGCTGCTTTCGTCGCGCAATAGATGCTCCAGCCGGGATACGCATTGCGCGCGGCGCCGCTCGAAATATGCACGATCCGCCGGTCGGAAACGCTTGGCGCCGACGCCGCCACAGCCGCCGACAACATCAATGGCGCAGCCACGTTCAAACTCACGGACCGTCCGATCGCACCGACATCCTGTCCTTCGACAGGACCCACCGGCTGCAACATGCCCGCGTTGTTGATCAGCACCACGGTGTGCGCGCCGTCCACGAAACGCTTCAGCGCGCCCGTTTCAATCCACGTTTGCAGTGCGTTGATATCGGCGAGATCGAGTTCCACTTCCTGCAACAAACCCGATGCGTGCACCGCGCTCCGGGTACGCGATACGCCCAGCACCGCAATGCCGCGCGCGATCAGCGTGTCGGCCAACGCAGCGCCAAGACCGCGCGTATGACCCGTGAGAATCGCCTTGATGGTGTTCATGTGAATGCAATCCAGTGAGTGAGGCAAAGCAGGAAAGTTATCACGAGTTTCGAGCGTTCACAGCGCGCACACGGCAATCCGCGAAACGGCGCAACGCCGCCTCCCGATCGCACCACGTCTTGACGATGGCCAATCGATTTGCATTGCTGCCGTCATCTCAAAATGTTGAACGCTGTATGTGCAAGGCTTTGCGACACATTTACCGATCGTGCTGGGATAATCGCCGCTCGCGATAAGTCGGACTCCTGCATGAATGAGTCAGGCTCAAACATTCCTTTAGTTTTAGTTCACGAGTGCTGTTGAACTTGATCGAGATTTACCATGATTTCACACTCGTCCGGCACGTCGCAGACGCGCTCATTTACGACTGTTTTCCTGATCGAGATGTGGGAACGTTTCGGCTATTACGGCATGGCCGCGTTGCTCGTCTTGTTCATGATCGACAAGATCGGTTTCACCGATGAACACGCGAACCTCACATGGGGCGCCTTCACGGCGCTCGTATTCTCCGCGCCGGCCATCGGCGGCTGGATCGGCGACAAGGTGCTCGGTGCGCGCCGCACCATGATCTTCGGCGCGTGCGTGCTGGCATCGGGATATCTGATGCTCGCGATTCCATTCGAATCGCTTGGCTATATGTATGCGGCGCTCGGCGTGATCGTGGTCGGCAACGGCTTGTTCAAGGCGAACGCGGCGAACCTCGTGCGGCGCATCTACGAGGGTGACGACGCGCGCCTCGACAGCGCATTCACCATATACTACATGGCGGTGAACATCGGTTCGACCATTTCGATGCTCGCCACGCCGTGGATCAAGGATCATTGGGGCTGGCACGTCGCGTTTGCCGTGTGTTTCGCGGGCATGGTGCTGGGCCTGATCAACTTCGCGGTGATGCGCAATACGGTGGGGCACATCGGCTCGGCGCCCGACGATAAACCCATGCAATGGCGCTTCTTCGCCGCGGTCGCCGCGGTCGCCGTGGCGCTCGGCGTGGCGACCGTGTTCGTGCTTCAGAACGAACAGGTCGCGGCCATCTGCGTGTACGCGGCGGGCGCCGCCGTTCTCGTCATCTTCGGCTGGATGCTGATGAAGTGCGATCGCAGCGAACGCGCGGGCTTGCTTGCCGCATTGATCCTGACATTGCAGGTGATCCTGTTCTTCATCTTCTACCAGCAGATGTCGACTTCGCTCACCTTGTTCGCGCTGCGCAACGTGGACCCGTCGTTCACGCTCTTCAACATGACGCTGTTCTCGTGGAGCGCGGCGCAGTTCCAGGCGCTCAATCCAATCTGGATCATGCTGCTGAGTCCGTTTCTCGCAATCGGCTACACGCGCCTCGCGAACAAGGGCCTCGACCTGCCGATCGCAGCGAAGTACGCGCTGGGTTTCGTCGTCGTGGCACTGGGCTTTTTTGTGTTCGCATTCAGCGGCCAGTACGCAGTCGATGGCCGCGTTTCATCCTGGTTCATGGTCGCAGGCTACGGGCTCTATTCGCTCGGCGAATTGCTGGTCTCCGGTCTCGGCCTCGCG
Source organism: Burkholderia sp. PAMC 26561 (assembly GCF_001557535.2). NCBI lineage: Bacteria > Pseudomonadati > Pseudomonadota > Betaproteobacteria > Burkholderiales > Burkholderiaceae > Burkholderia > Burkholderia sp. PAMC 26561. Next base: position 3,364,634 of record NZ_CP014306.1, on the reverse strand, counting down.
ATGATCGCGCACTACGTTCCCATGCGTATGAGCGGGTTCATGATGGGCGCGTATTACATTGCGACCGGCGTGTCGCAGTATCTTGGCAGCGTGGTCGCCAACCTGGCGCGCATGCCATCGGGCGATCTCGGTCCGCTGCAATCACTGCCGCTTTATACGTCGCTGTTCATGGGTCTTGGCTGGGTCGCAGCGGGCGGGGCGGCGGTTGCGGTGGTGTTGCTGCCGCTTTTGAACCGTTTGTCGCGAGAGCATCGACGGTGTGTCGATGCCGCGCGTAACGGCGTCGATGCTTATCCGGCAAAGAAGCCGGTATCAGCGTCTGCGCCGACGCGCTAGATTCAAACGGCAGATTCGGCGCTGCTTCATTGAGCTGCAATAATCTTCGATTACGTTTGACCGCACATGCCCATCCCGCTATAATCTTTTTCGCGGGGTGGAGCAGTCTGGCAGCTCGTCGGGCTCATAACCCGAAGGTCGTAGGTTCAAATCCTACCCCCGCAACCAAAGATTCAAACGCACAAAGCCCGGTCTATCCGGGCTTTGTGCGTTTACGGCCGATCTTGGGCAGATCAGTCTTTTTCCGCAAGTCACGCATCCACTGAACCAACGCCAAAAGCCCGCGCAATGATCACATTGTGCAGGCGCTTCAATTCGGGATTTGCGCGGCCGTCAGTGCAGGGGATAACCACAACCTGCCATTGCGCGACTTTGGAGGGCGGCTTACCTGATCATCGGGTCGATACCCGGGTTCATCTCATCAGGAACATGCCGTCAGTGCAACGCGTAGCACGCATGGCCCGTGAGCCATACAACTACGTCAATAGAATTTCTTCGGCAACTGTGCACGGCGGATTTGCTTGCGCAGGCGAGCAACAGCAGCAGCTTTCTTGCGCTTGCGCTCGGTAGTCGGCTTTTCATAAGCCATGCGCGACTTCAGTTCCTGAATCAGCCCGGTACGTTCGACGGTGCGACGAAAGCGGCGCATGGCGACGTCGAAAGGCTCGTTCTCTTTCAACAATACTTTAGTCATTGAGTTCTCAGTTGATCTGGCCCTGCCAGAAAATTAAACGAAATGCAATTGTACACTTTTTGAGACTTCCATTGCAGGCGGCTCAACAATCCGACGCACCGCGGCGCTGGCAAATGACTTCGTAGGTCATTGATAAAAGACAACAATCCTGTGGGACCCTGGGTGTTGGCGAGAGCCGGTTCGCTATCTCAGAAACCGCGTCCGCGGCCGGGTTTTGTGTCGGCGGGAGGGAGAATTTCCTCGCAATCGGCTTCGATTTTTACATCCGCAAGCGGTATTGCGACGCAGGGGAGGATCCAGCCATCGGCTTTTTCTTCGGCGCTGAGACCGGGCCATTCGATCCGGTAGCGTACATCGCCGTCTCTCAGCCGGCACAGGCACGCCCGGCACGTTCCATTTCGACAGGAACTCGACAATCGCAATCCGGCGAGGGCCGCCGCTTCCAGGATGCTTGTCTCGCCAGTCGACGCAAAAGCGCGGTTCGATGGCAGCAAGGTGATCGTGAAGGCTCGCGCCGTCATGGCGTCTTTGCGATGACCGCGCGCCCGTGCGTCAGGTCGCGGATGGAGTCGGCGGCGGCGTCGCGAACAGCGAGCGGCATCTGGATCGACAGGCTGACCGTCATGCCGTAGCCGGGTTCGGCGAGTTCATGGCCTTCCTGTTCGACCCATCGGCGAACGCGGGCTTCATCGGCGTAATCGACTTCTACTTCGAGCAGCCCGAGCGCCACGCGTTCTATGCGCTCGGCGAGCTGCATGGCGGTCGCGATGGCGTCCGTGTACGCGCGCACGAGTCCGCCCGCGCCGAGCTTGATGCCGCCGTAATAACGCACGACCGCCGCCAGCACGCCGTCCACCTCGTGATGGCGCAGGACTTCGAGGATCGGGCGGCCGGCCGTGCCGGACGGTTCGCCGTCGTCGGACATGCCCGATTCGCCGCCCGCCAGCAACGCCCAGCAAACGTGCGTGGCGGCGGGGTGCTGCGCACGCAGTGCGTCGAGTTCGAGCATCGCGGCGGCGCGGTCGGCAACCGGCAGCGCCAGCGCGATGAAACGGCTCTTGCGAATGTCGATCTCGGCGGTGACGGCGGCAGCAAGCGTGTAAGTGGGCAAATAAAGCTCGGGCTGAGAAAAATTTGATTGCGGGTAAAGCGGCCGATTTCGTGTTTATCGAGAAGGGAGCAGGGGCTTGTCCTCGCCGAGCGAACGTTGCATGAGGACGGTATCGACCCATTGGCCATGCTTGTAGCCGGCCTTGCGCAACACGCCGACATGTTCAAAGCCGAGCCGCGTGTGCAGCGCGATTGAACCCGCGTTACCGCTGTTGCCGATCACGGCCACCATCTGCCGCCACGGGCCGGCCTCGCATCGTTCGATCAGCGCAGTCACTAGCGCGAGACCGAGTCCCTGGCCACCGTAACCATCGGCGATATACACCGAATCTTCGATGGTATGCCGGTAAGCCGAGCGCGGCCGATACGCCGTCGCGTAGGTATAACCGACCACTTCGCCCTGCAGTTGCGCAACCAGGTAAGGCAAGCCCGCATTCGTGATGGATGCGTGCCGCGTGCGCATGTCGTTCGCGTCGGGCGGCGTTTCCTCGAAGGTGGCGAGCGCGTGCAACACGTAATGCGCATAGATGCGCGTGATCGCGTCGAAGTCATCGGCGGTTGCGTCGCGGATGGTGAAAGCGCGGGCGTCGTCCAGTGCCATTGATTGCCTCCTTGAGTTGAGCGTGAGGGAGCGGTAAGCGATGAAACACATGCCCGATTTTCTCACGACTCCCTGCCTTATCCGCCATTTACCAGACACCTGCACACCGGCGCGGCAAAAGTATGGAAGCCGGCGTGCGCCAGCCCACCAAAGAGCGCATTTCGTCATAGAAGAAGCATTGAAGCAAAGCATGCGTGACCGCTACACTGGGTCGTTTGCAAGTTCATCGCAAGGTATCCGGTCGCGCGCGAAGGCCCGCGTGACGCGCACGTGAATTGCCGCACGGCATGAACACGCCGCAAGCTTGCACATTCAGCGCAAATGTTTCATCCCATCGCCTCGGCAAGACGCCCTGGGCGCCAACTCCGTCTGACATAAAAGAACCGAAAGGTACATGAGGCACGTGAGAGACATGACGGACATGAAGAATCGCGCACGATGAACACTTTCAATTTCGCCGGCACCACGCGTCTGCGCACTCGTCCCTGGAACTGGCTCTTCGCGGGACTGGCGGGCGGCCTGGCTGTTTCCGCATGGCTCGGCCTCCTGATGGTCCGGCGTCTCTCGCCGCTCGGGCAGCTCAGCGACGCCGTGCGCCGGCATCAGTTCATTGTGGCGTATCAGCCGATAGTCGATCTCGATACACGGCAATGCATCGGCGCCGAAGCGCTCGTGCGATGGAAGCAGAACAACCGCATCGTGCGTCCCGACCACTTCATTCCGCTCGCCGAGAATCGCGGGCTGATCCAGGCGATCACCGACCAGGTGTTCGACACCATCCTGTTCGAACTCGGCGAATTCCTGCAGCGTTACAGCGAGATGTATGTGTCGATCAACCTGAGCGCGCCCGATCTCGTCACGCGGCGCTTTCTCGATCGTCTGACGCCCGCGCTGGCTCACGCGGGGATTTCGCCGCGACAGGTCCGGATCGAAGCGACCGAGCGCTGTTTCCTCGACGCCGAAGCCGCCAAGGAAGTCATCCAGGCGTTTCGCGATGCCGGACATCCGGTGTATATCGATGATTTCGGCACGGGGTATTCCAGCCTGTCGCACTTGCAGAATTTCCAGGTCGACGCGCTTAAGATCGACAAGTCTTTCGTCGATACCGTCGGCCAGGACGCAGCGTCCAGCAGCGTGGCGTCGCATATCGTGGACATGGCGCAAACGCTTGGCGTGCAGGTCGTGGCCGAGGGGATCGAGCGCGAAGAACAGGCGTGTTATCTGCATGCGCGCGGCGCGCAGTTCGGGCAGGGCTGGCTTTTTTCCGAACCGCTTTGCGCGCCGGATTTTATTCGTTATGCGGGACGGACACTGGTGACGGTGTAGGCTTTGGGCATCGAACTCCAATTTCGGAACCCCGCCCATGACCGCCAGATTGACCGACTCCGTAGCGACCGCTTTCCTTAAAGATGTACGCCATCCGCTACTGGCCCTGCACCGCAGTCTCCTCGACGAACTGCGCGCCCGGCACGAAGCCGAATTCGGCGCAGTCACACCGGCCGAGTTCCTGCAGATCGTGATCAACGGCAGCGCTTTCAAATGGCTCGGGCCTTTGTCGACACTGATCGCAGCGCTCGATGACGTGATCGACGACACCGACGCCACGCCCGACGCACGCATCGACATGGCGCACGCCGTGACACGGATGTTCGGCGCAAAGAACCGCAACGCCGCCTTCGACGTCCAGTACTTGCCGATGCTTCAAAGCAGCCCCGACATTGCGCTCGCCAACGGCCGCGTGGCCCAGCAAGTGCGCGCGGTACTTCCCGCCGAGCCTGAAAAAGACTGACGAATCGTTGATGCATTCCGGCCGCGCGACAGGCGAGGGCGTTTGCCCCAATGCCAGTGCGCCGGCCGGTTTCGGTAGAATCCGCAGCCATGATCGAATCGATCGGACCCTTCAGACTCATCCTCCGGGGAGAATGCGTTGGACACATCCGCACAAACCGCAGCATCGGCCGCCGCGAAAAACGCCGCGGTCAAACTCGTCGCCCGCGACATCCACAAGCGTTTCGGCGATAACGAAGTGCTCAAGGGTGTCTCCCTCGCCGCCAACGCCGGCGACGTGATCAGCATCATCGGGTCGAGCGGCTCGGGCAAAAGTACCTTCCTGCGATGCATCAATTTCCTCGAGCGGCCGAACGCGGGCGACATCATCGTCGACGGCGAACCGGTGCGAACCAAAACAGATAGCCGCGGCAACCTCGAAGTCGCCGACCACAAGCAGCTTCAGCGCGTGCGCACGAAACTCGCGATGGTGTTCCAGCATTTCAATTTGTGGGCGCACATGACGTCGATTGAAAACGTCATGGAAGCGCCCATGCACGTGCTGGGTTTATCGAAGAAAGAGGCCAGCGAACGCGCGCGCGAGTGTCTCGAGAAAGTCGGGCTCGCGCCGAAGGTCGAGAAGCAATATCCGTCGCATTTGTCGGGCGGCCAGCAGCAGCGCGTCGCGATTGCGCGCGCGCTCGCCATGCATCCGGACGTGATGCTCTTCGACGAACCCACGTCCGCGCTCGATCCGGAACTCGTCGGCGAAGTGCTGAAGGTGATGCAGAAGCTGGCGGAAGAAGGCCGCACGATGATCGTCGTCACGCACGAAATGGGCTTCGCGCGCAACGTGTCGAATCATGTGATGTTTCTGCACCAGGGACGCACGGAAGAAGAGGGCGCGCCCGCCGAAGTCCTGAGCCGGCCGAACAGCGAACGGCTGCGCCAATTCCTGTCCGGCAGCCTCAAGTAACGTGCCGGCAGTAGTCGGGCCGCAGCCGTTGCGGGTGGTCATCGCGCTGATCGCTCCATGTTCGATGAGCGGTGTGGGACCGGTCATCGATACATTGCGGCTCGCAAATGAAATTGATGGCAATGCGCTGTATGCGTGGCAAACCGTTTCTCCCGATGGCCGCGATGTCATGCTTGGCGGCGGCGCAACATTGAAGGCGCAGGCCGCATTCGGCGCTGACATTGAATGCGACTGGCTGATCGTGCTGAGCGAAGGGTTGCACCCGCTTGGCGGACAACGCGCGTTTCTTCAGTCGCTCACTCGCGTCGTGTCCAGCACCCCGCTTGTCAGCGGCATTCATCATGGCGCGTGGTGGCTGGCATCGGCGGGACTGCTCGATGGTTACCGTGTCGCCGTGAACTGGGACATGGCGCAACAGTTCACGGAACAGTTCGAAAGCTGCATAGTTTCGCAGCAGATTTTCGAAACCGATCGCGACCGCGCCACATGTTGCGGCGGCCAGGCCACGGCCGATTTCATGCTTGCGATGATCGCGCGTCACCATAACCGCGAACTCGTGGAGCGCATCGCCGACGCGCTTGGCGTAACCGCGTTGCGTTCCGGCGACGAACGCCAGCGCATTCCATACGTGACCGCTCCGGGCGAGCGCCATCCGCGTTTGAACGATGCATTGCAACTGATGGAAGCCAACATTGAAGAGCCACTCGCCAGCGATGAAATCGCCGCGCTCGTCGGCATCTCGCGGCGGCAGTTGGAGCGCCTGTTCAAACAGTATCTCGGTGCAATGCCGGCGAAGTATTACCTCAACCTCCGCCTGATCAAGGCGCGGACCCAGTTGCAACGAAGCAGCCAGTCGGTCGTGCAGATCAGCCTGGCTTGCGGGTTTGCATCGGCGGCGCATTTCTCCAATGCGTATCGCGAAAGATTCGGCGTCACGCCCCGCGAGGAGCGGCGCAACTGGATCGAGCGTAACGCCAATTGATGGCGCGCTGAAATGTCCGTGGAACCGTGTCGCGTTCACGCAAGACGCGAACTGCGCCGCGGGCTACGATCGGTCTGATCAGCAAATCCCGCCCAAGGAGCGATTCATGACCGATCTGAATGTGACACGCGGTACCTTCGATGAAGTAATGGTGCCTTTGTTCTCGCCCGCGAATTTCGTGCCGGACCGCGGACTCGGTTCGCGTGTTTGGGACACGGAAGGCCGCAACTACATTGATTTTGCAGGCGGTATCGCGGTGACGGCGCTGGGTCACGCGCACCCGGAATTGCTTAAGGTCCTCCACGACCAGGGCCAGAAACTCTGGCATATCGGCAACGGATATACCAACGAACCTGTTCTTCGCCTCGCCACCCGCCTCACGGATCTCACCTTCGCCGATCGCGCCTTCTTCGCGAACTCCGGCGCCGAAGCGAACGAAGCCGCGCTCAAACTCGCGCGCCGTTACGCGATCGACAACAGTGGTCCGCAGAAAGTCGAAATCATCTCGTTCACCCAATCGTTCCACGGCCGCACACTGTTCACGGTCAGCGTCGGCGGTCAGCCGAAGTACGCCGAAGGTTTCGGCCCGACGCCGCAAGGCATCACCCATCTGCCCTATAACGATCTTGCGGCGGCGCGTGCCGCGATCGGTCCGCAAACCTGCGCGGTGATCGTCGAACCGGTCCAGGGCGAAGGCGGCGTGTTGCCTGCCGACCCCGCGTTCCTCCAGGGTCTTCGCGACGCCTGCGATCAACACGGCGCACTGCTGATTTTTGATGAGGTACAAACGGGCGTGGGCCGCACCGGCACGTTCTACGCGTACATGGGCTATGGCGTGACGCCGGACATCCTGACGACCGCGAAGGCGCTCGGCAATGGCTTTCCAATCGGCGCAATGCTCACTACGACCAAGATCGCCGCGCATTTCAAGGTCGGCGTGCATGGCACCACGTATGGCGGCAATCCGCTGGGCGCGGCCATCGCGGATAAAGTGGTCGAGCTGATCAGCAATCCATCCTTGCTCGAAGGCGTGCAGCAACGCAGCGATGCCATCAAGGCGCATTTGAAGCGTATCGATGAACGTTTTTCAGTGTTCAAGGAAATCCGTGGCAAGGGTCTGCTGATCGGCGCCGAACTTGCCGATGCCTACAAGGATCGCGCAAAGGACGTGCTGACCGCAGCCGCGAAACGCGGCGTGATCATGCTGATCGCCGGACCGAACGTGCTGCGTTTCGCGCCGTCGCTGATCATGCCGGTCGCCGATCTCGACGAAGGGTTCGCGCGTATCGAACAAGCTATCGCCGACGTGGCGCAGTGAACGTGCGCCTGTCTTCGGCCTCTTTCAACCCAACGGAATCGCCGATGCTGATCGTCCGCCCTGCAACACTCGCCGACCTCGACGCGCTCGAACGCATGGCGCATGCCGCGCATCCCGTGCTGCATTCGCTGCCGCGCGACCGGCGCGTTCTCGAGACACGTGTCGCGCTCTCCGAAGATTCGTTTCGCGCCGATGTCGAGTTTCCCGGTGAAGAGTTTTATCTGTTCGTGCTCGAGGATACGGCGACGGGTGCGTTGCTCGGCACGTCGAGCATCGTGGCATCGGCGGGATATTCCGAACCGTTCTACGCGTTTCGCAATGACGCGCTGATCCATGCGTCGCGTGAACTCAAGGTGAACCGCAAGATCCACGCGCTCACCATGTCGCATGAGCTCACGGGCAAGAGCCGCCTGACGGGCTTCTATATAGATCCGTCGATACGCGAGAGCACGCACGATGCCGCTGCGCATCTGCTTTCGCGAGCACGCATGATTTACGTTGCCGCGAACCGCAAGCGTTTCTCCGAGGACGTCTTCTCACTGATGCTCGGCGTGACTGATGACGCGGGTGTATCGCCGTTCTGGGAGGCGGTAGGGCGCAAATTCTTCGGCCGCGACTTCGAGCAGGTCGAGCTTGAATCCGGCGGCCGGAGCCGGACCTTCATAGCGGAAGTGATGCCCAGTTATCCGCTTTATGTTCCGCTGTTGCCGCCCGAAGCGCAACGCGTGCTGGGCGAGCCGGACGACGGCGCATTGCTCGCGTATGACATCCATCTTGAAGAAGGTTTCGAGCCGGATCGTTTTGTCGATATCTTCGATGCCGGTCCGGTGCTGACCGTCGCGGTCGAGCGCAGCGCGTCGGTGCTCGCAAATGAAGTACGCACGGTGAGCGATTCTTCGGACGACGCTGGCGTTTCAGGCACGCCCTATCTGGTCGCGGCCGGCGGCGCGCACGCATTTCGCTGCACGCTGGTCAACCTGCCGTCGTCGCGTGCGGGCGGTGCGCCGTTGTCGGCAGAGATTCGCGAAGCGCTCAGCGTGAAAGCATCCGGCACGGTGCGCTGCGTGCCGCTTCATCAAGCTTCGGGAGAGTTGCAATGATCGTTGTCCGCTGCGTGCAGCCTGGAGATGTCGACGCGCTGGTGGCGCTCGCGCACGAAACCGGACCCGGACTCACCACCTTCAAGCCGGATCGCGATGCGCTGACGGCACGCGTTGAACGTGCAAGACGCACGCTCGCCAATGAAGCAGCGCCGTACGAAGCCGGCTATCTGTTTGCAATGGAAGACACGGCGACCGGCGATATTGCCGGCGTGTGCGGCATCGAAACGGAAGTGGGACTGGAGCAGCCGTTCTATAACTACCGGGTGTCGACGGTCGTTCATGCAAGCCGCGATCTTGGCGTGTGGACCAAGATGTCGCTGCTCAACATCTCGCACGACCTGACCGGGTATGCCGAAGTCTGTTCGCTGTTCCTGAGCCCGCGATACAGAACCGCAGGCGTAGGTGGTTTGCTGTCGCGTTCGCGCTTCATGTTTATCGCGCAATTTCGCGAGCGTTTTCCGGAGCGTCTGTGCGCTGAACTGCGCGGTCATTTCGATGAAAACGGCGTCTCGCCATTCTGGCAGGCAGTCGGCTCGCATTTCTATCAGATCGATTTCAACGCAGCGGACTATCTGAGTTCGCACGGCAAGAAGTCGTTCCTGGCCGAGCTGATGCCGCGCTATCCGGTCTATCTCGCGATGCTGCCGGACGACGCGCAAGCGGCGGTCGGCCTCACACATCGCGACACCATGCCCGCGCGCAAGATGCTCGAAACGGAAGGGCTGCGCTATGAAAATCACGTCGATATCTTCGATGCCGGTCCCGTCCTCGAATGCCACACGGCGGACTTGCGCACGGTGCGCGAAAGCGTGCTGGTGACGGTGCGCGTTGGCGAGCGTCATGAGAACGGCGAGGCCCGAAGCCTTGTTTCGAATACATCGCTCGATGACTTCCGATGCGGTGCGACCTTCGGCATTCCGGAAGATGGATCGTTCTTGCTGACCGAAGACGAAGCCGCGGCGTTGCGCGTGAAAGCAGGCGATACGGTGCGTGTCTTGGCCTCGCAAACGCGCCAGAAGAACGCAAGTTGACCGCAAGTTAAGGACAGGAACATGACTACGATTTCGACTCAATTGTTTATCGATGGCGCGTGGAACAATGGCGGCGGTACGCCGTTTGCATCGCGCAATCCAGGTAACGGCGAAGTGGTGTGGGAAGGGGCGAGCGCATCGGCGCAAGACGTTGACCGCGCCGTGCTCTCAGCGCGACGTGCGTTTGCTTCGTGGTCCGCCTTGCCGCTCGACGAACGCATTGCAATCACGCGACGCTTCGCTGTGCTGCTGAACGAGAACAAGGAAACGCTCGCCAATACCATTGGGCATGAAACGGGCAAGCCATTGTGGGAAGCACGCACGGAAGTGGCGACTATGGCCGCAAAAGTCGATATCTCGGTCAAGTCGTACCACGAGCGAACCGGCGAAAAGCGGCAGGACATGGCCGATGGTGTCGCGGTCTTGCGGCATCGTCCGCATGGTGTCGTGGCGGTGTTCGGGCCGTATAACTTTCCGGGGCATTTGCCGAACGGGCATATCGTGCCGGCGCTTATCGCAGGGAACACGGTCGTGTTCAAGCCGTCCGAGTTCGCGCCAGCCGTCGCCGCGCTTACCGCAGGTTTGTGGGCGCAGGCTGGCTTGCCTTCAGGCGTGCTGAATCTCGTTCAGGGCGAAAAGGACACGGGCATTGCACTGGCCAATCATCGGCAGATCGATGGTTTGTTTTTCACTGGTAGTTCGGATACCGGAACATTGTTGCATCGGCAATTTGGCGGGCGTCCCGAAATCGTGCTCGCGCTGGAAATGGGCGGCAACAATCCGTTGGTCGTGGCCGAAGTCGAAGATATCGACGCCGCCGTGCATCACACGATCCAGTCGGCATATCTTTCGGCCGGACAGCGCTGCACGTGCGCACGCCGTTTATTCGTCCCCGATAACGCGTTCGGTCAACGCTTCACGCAACGCCTGATAGATGTCACATCGAAGATCAAGACCGGCGCCTTCAATGCCGATCCGCAACCGTTCATGGGCGCCGTGATCTCGGCGCGAGCGGCGTCGAAGCTCGTGCAGGCGCAGAAACAGTTGGTCGAAGCGGGCGGCAAGCCGCTCCTCGAAATGAAACAGCAATCGAAGGAGCTGGGTTATGTCACGCCGGCGATCATCGACGTGACGAACGCGCAGAACGTGCCTGACGAAGAGCACTTCGGACCCATGCTGCAACTCACGCGCTATGCCACTTTCGATCAGGCGATCGAACGCGCGAACGACACAGCCTACGGTTTATCTGCCGGCTTGTTAGCCGATGACGCCGCCACGTGGACGCACTTCCAGCGGACCATTCGTGCGGGCATCGTGAACTGGAACCGGCCGACTAACGGCGCGTCATCAGCGGCGCCGTTCGGCGGTATCGGCCGCTCGGGCAATCAGCGCCCGAGCGCGTTCTACGCGGCGGATTATTGTTCGTACCCGATGGCGTCGGTCGAAAGCACCCAGTTGCTCATGCCCGCGAGCGTCTCGCCCGGCCTTCAGTTCTGAGGATCCACGATGCAAGCATTCGAAGCGAATTTCGACGGGCTGGTCGGCCCGACGCACAACTACGCGGGGTTGTCGTTCGGCAATGTCGCGTCGCGCAACAACGAGAAGTCGGCGGCGAATCCGAAGGCTGCGGCAAAGCAGGGCTTGCGCAAGATGAAGCGGCTTGCGGACCTTGGTTTTCATCAAGGTGTGTTGCCGCCGCTCGATCGGCCCTCGCTCAAGTTGCTGCGCAGCGTGGGTTTCACGGGCACGGATGCCGAAGTCATCGAACGTGCTTCGCGCGAAGCGCCCGAATTGCTCGCGGCGGCGAGTTCGGCGTCCGCGATGTGGACGGCGAACGCCGCGACCGTCAGCCCATCGGCGGATACGAACGACGGCCGCGTCCATTTCACGCCTGCCAATCTCAGCACGAAGCTGCATCGCGCGATCGAGCATGAAGAGACGCGGCGTTCGCTTGCATCGATTTTCGCCGACGAACAACGCTTCAAGATTCATCACGCGCTGCCCGGCACGCCCGCTTTGGGCGACGAAGGCGCGGCAAATCACACGCGATTTTGCAGCGAATATGGCGAGAAGGGCGTCGAGTTTTTTGTCTATGGCCGCAGCGAATACGGTCAGGGCGCGGCCGAGCCGAAGCGCTTTCCCGCACGTCAAACGCTCGAGGCCAGCCGCGCGGTTGCACGGCTGCATGGCCTCTCCGACGACTCCACGGTCTTCGCGCAACAGCTTCCCGACGTGATCGATGCCGGCGTGTTCCACAACGACGTGATTGCGGTGGGCAACCGCAACACGCTGTTCTGCCATCAACGTGCGTTTCTCGAACAGACGAAAGTCTACGACCAGCTCCGCGTCAAGCTCGATGCACACGGCAGCGCCTTCACCGCAATCGAAGTGCCGGAAGACGAAGTCAGCGTGGCCGATGCCGTATCGTCGTATCTGTTCAATAGTCAGTTGCTCACGCGTCCCGATGGCCGCCAGGTGCTTGTCGTGCCGCAGGAATGCCGCGAGAACGCGCGCGTGGCCAAGTACCTCGATGCGTTGGGCGAGCGGCATACGTCAATCGATGACGTGCTCGTTTTCGATCTGCGCGAAAGCATGAAGAACGGCGGCGGTCCGGCCTGCTTGCGTTTGCGCGTCGTACTGAACGACGCGGAACGCGCCGCGGTGAACCCCGGCGTCTGGATGAACGATTCACTTTTCGCGCAGCTCGATGCATGGATCGACACGCATTATCGTGATCGTGTTGCGCCAGCCGATCTTGCCGATCCCAAACTGCTCGATGAGTCGCGTGCCGCCCTCGATGCGCTCACCGGCATCCTTAAGCTGGGTACACTCTATGATTTCCAGCGCTGAGACCACCATGTTCGCGAACTTTCTCGACTTTGTCATCGATGGAAAAAAGCCTGCGCTGACGGAGGGCACATTGCCCAACAGCGTGAAGTGGACGTGGCTTGGCGATGGCATCGTGCGCTTCGAGCCGGATCATGAAGTCAAGGCAAGCGTGGTGGCATCGGCGGGAATCCACGGCGACGAAACCGCGCCCATCGAGATTCTTTCCATGCTCGTGGCGGACATTGCCAGCGGGAAAGCACCGTTGAAGAGCCGCTTGCTGGTGATCTTCGGCAATATCGACGCGATGCGCGAATCGTGCCGTTACCGCGATGACGATCTGAACCGCCTGTTCAACGGCCGGCATCTGACGCTCGCAACCAGTCATGAATCGCCGCGTGCGGTCGAGCTGGAAGGTGTGACGCGTGCGTTCTTTGCTGAGGCCGATTCCACCCAAGCGAAGTGGCACATCGACATGCATACGGCCATCCGTCCTTCTGTGTTCGAGCAATTCGCTTTGCTGCCGTACACGGGCGCGCCGTTGTCGCGAGCGATGTTCGACTGGTTGCAGGACGCGGGTTTGTCGGCGGTGCTTTTACACAAAGAGAAGTCGAACACGTTCACGCATTTCACGGCGGAACAATCGGGGGCGCTTGCCTGCACGCTCGAACTCGGCAAGGTGCGTCCGTTCGGGCACAACGATTTGACGCGCTTCGCGGCATCCGATGCAGCCTTGCGCCGCCTGATCGCCGCGCAGCCGCCGGTGCCGAAGTCGGGCGATACATTGAAGGTCTTCACCGTAATCGGCCAGATCACCAAGCAAAGCGAGGCGCTCGAACTGCACGTTGCCGGCGACGTCGCGAACTTCACGCCTTTCGAACGCGGCACGTTGCTCGCGGAAGATGGCGATTACCGTTACGAAGTCACGCGCAATGAAGAACGGATCGTGTTCCCGAACCCGACGGTGAAGCCGGGATTGCGAGCGGGATTGATGGTCATCGATACAACTGAAGACACGTTCAAGGCGCTGAGCTGAACGCACTCAACTCGAAGGCGTGACGGTTACCGTACACGTCGTCCCGGCGGCGAGGATCAAGCTGTCCGGCACTTTGTCGTTGCGGATGCGCACGGGCACGCGTTGCGCGAGCCGGACCCAGTTGAAGGTCGGGTTCACATCGGCGAGCAGCTCGCGGCTTTCGGCTTTGTCCCCGACACGCACGTGCGGCAACTTCGTTTCCTCGAAGTATTGAACCTGCCCGGGCCGTAGTAGGCGTTTTCGGGCCAGTGCTTGCGGTTGATCGAAAGCGATCCATCCACCTGCGGTACGAGCGCCGACGCCGCGACACCCGCCAGCGAACGCGCCTCGCGCACGCGCGCCGCAGCCAACGCGAGCGATGGTTGCCGGCCTGCGCACGTTCAATCCACGCATCGAGCTGGGGATCGTTGTACGAGCGCCACCATGCGGAGGCGGGTCAACCTGCGTCGGCGTTTGCCGCGCGCAGGGTCGCGCCCGCATCGAGCGATGACGGGGCCTTCAGGGAATCCTCGGGACCGACGTTTTTAGTGCTCGCGCAGCCTGCAATTGTTAAAATAAATGTAAGAACCATCGGAACGACGGCTGTTTTTCAGCATCCGGTCTAGCAAAATTATTTCTCAAATCTGATTGAGACGCGTGTGCCGAATTGTATTTTTGCCCTGATTATGAAAAAACCGGCAAAAATGTAAAGCATCCATACGCGATCCGATCTAATCGATTTTGCCGAAAGCGCAACAATGGCGCATAACTTGAAAGAGATTCAGGGCTAAATGGATACCCTCCAGAACATGCGGGTGTTTTCGCGAGTCGTGGAAGCGGGCAGTTTCACTGCGGCAGCACATCAGTTGAATACAACGACGGCCTACGCTTCGCGCGCAGTATCCGATCTTGAAGCGCATCTGCGTACCCGTTTGCTCAATCGCACGACGCGCCGTATAGCCCTAACCGAGGCGGGCGAGCGCTATCTGCAGCGCTGCGAGCAGATCCTCGCCTATGTGGATCAGGCAGAGGCCGAAGCGGGAGACGCCCACGCCAGGCCTTCCGGCAAGCTGAAAATGCATGCCATGGCGGGTATTGGCCAGCATTACATCGTGCCGATGATTTCGCGTTATCAAAGGCTGCATCCATCGGTGCAGATAGACTTGACGCTCGCCTCGCGCATTCCGGACCTGCTAGATGAAGGTTTCGATGTATCGATAGTGCTTGGCAGCGAATTGCCCGATTCGGGTCTGGTCTCGCAACGTCTCGGCAGCGTTTTCACGATTGCGTGCGCTTCGCCCGCGTATATAGAAGC
Organism: Burkholderia sp. PAMC 26561; assembly: GCF_001557535.2. Classification (NCBI taxonomy): domain Bacteria; kingdom Pseudomonadati; phylum Pseudomonadota; class Betaproteobacteria; order Burkholderiales; family Burkholderiaceae; genus Burkholderia; species Burkholderia sp. PAMC 26561. The sequence goes on along the minus strand of NZ_CP014306.1, from coordinate 3,349,560 downwards.
GCATGGCGTGCCGCATTCAGTTGCGGATCTGAACGAGCACACGTGTCTGCAACTCGTGACGCCGGCCTTTCCGCCAACTCGATGGACTTTCGACGGCCCGAACGGACCGGAAAGCGTCAATCTCGGCCCGACACCATTCACGGTGAATGTGGCAGAAGCCATGGCGGTGGCCATCAGCGAAGGCATGGGCGTTGGTGTGCTGCCCACATCGTCCGCGTTGCCTGCGTTGCGAGCCGGAACAATCGTGCGGGTGCTGCCGGAACACACCATGCAATTGTTCAATGTATTCGCGCTTTATCCGTCGCGGCAGTATCTGGACGCAAAAATCCGCACCTGGGTGGATTTCTTGCGCAGTGAGTTGCCTGGCGCACTCGCCGCTGATGAAAAATTGCTGCAAGAATTTGTGGCGGCGTAAGCTTATGAGCAGGAGAATGGGAGTTGGCGAATGCGGATCTTTTGGCTTTACCGCGGCGCAACACTTGCTTACTTCTATTTCAGCCTCATGTTGGTAGCTTAGGGGCTGGATAAGCTGCTTCTGGCTTCATGGATTCACTTTTACCGATTTTCGACTTAGTCCGAGGAAGGTTATGAATACGCCGCTGATGTTCGCTATCTACGCACTGCTTGGTTTGATCGCCGTGCCCGCAACTCGTGAACTGCTGCGTACCGCCCGCGAAAACGCAAAGCGCGCGCGCCTCATCCCGATTCGTATCGACGAACGCAAGAACCGCCAGTCGCGCGACCGGTAACTTCGGAAGGCCGAGTCTTCGGTCTTTGGGTGTTAGCAACAGCGCGATAATGCGACGTTCTTTATCAAGAAACGCCGGGTTCGCAGCGAGCCGGGATATCTGCGCTCCGGGTTACGTGGGAGCCGGTATTCGTTACCGTTGTTTTCGCGCTCACGGTTTCAGGCAAACGACCTTCCAGGACGCCACTCGGCGTCCGTCGATCAAATCTCGATTACCTTGTCCCACTCAAATGACGGATTCTCTGGCAAGCCCGTGCGCCGGTCCCGGTAGCCACGCGGATTGCAGACAACCCTTGTTCCTTCCACGAAGTAGTCGAACGCCGTATGCGTGTGGCCATGCACCCACAGTGCAACGGGCTCGCGCACGAGCGATGGCAAGTCGCTGATAAATGACGCCGATACCCGGTCCGTCGCATATTTCTCCGCAAGACTGTCCCTGAGCGGCGCGTGATGCGTGACAACGATCGTCTTGCCATCGAAAGGCTTGGCGAGCTCCTCTTGCAGCCATGCACGCGCTTGCTGGTGCAGCGCCAGAGAATCACTGGCGGTAAAGGAGCGCGGTTCGTCCTCGGGTTCAGGCCACGCCACCTGGATCACGCCCCTGAAGTCGACCATCACACGCTCGGCTTCCTGCATCGAGATACGCAACGCCTCATCGCTCGACCCATACAACGCGAAGTCGGTCCACAGCGTGGTGCCGAGCACGCGCCACTTTCCGTACCGGTCGATCAGCGCGCTGTTGTTCAGGAAATGCACATTCGGCAAGCTGTTCGAAGCACCCTCCATCGCCGTTTCGAGCGCACCGAACTCGCCGTCGTAATACTCGTGATTGCCCGGGACATAAATCACGGGTACGTCGGGACCGAAGTTTTCGGCGGCCCAGCGCAGGCCTTCCGCGTGATTGTGAATATCGCCGGCAAGCACGACGAGATCAGACTCGGCATAGGGAATGGCGAGCGGTTCGTCATGTTCGAGGTGCAGGTCAGACAGAACGCGAATCTTCACGGCGATATTCTCCTTGGTCTCTTCACGATGCGCGCACGTCCGGCAACACCTTGGCCGGATTCATCAAATTCTCGGGGTCGAGTGCGGTCTTGATTGCACGCATCAAGCGTATTTCTACCGGGGACTTATAGTGCATCGCCTCGGCTACCTTCAATTGACCCAGACCGTGTTCGGCGCTGATGCTGCCGTGATAGGCATTCACTTGTTCATAAACGAGCGCATTCACACTCACCTGATGTTCGGCGAGGAAGACTTTCGGGTCGACGCCTGCCGGCGCCTGCACGTTGTAATGGAGATTGCCGTCGCCGAGATGCCCGAAGGTCACCATGCGAACGCCCGGAATGGATCGGGCAATCAGGGCATCGGTTTGCGCGATGAAATCTCCGATGCTTGAGATCGGCACCGAGATGTCGTGCTTGATATTGAGTCCTTCCTGGGCCTGCGCGAGCGGAATGTGCTCGCGCAAATTCCAGAAAGCCCTGGTCTGAGACAGATTTTCCGCGACCACCGCGTCTTGAACCAGGCCTTGCTCCATCGCGTGTTCCATCAGCCGTTCGAACAGAGCGCGGCCGTGTGCTTCGCTTTCGTTATCCGATAGTTCGAGCAGCACGGTCTGACCGTGTTTTTCGGAGAACGGATAACGCATTTGCGGAAAATGCGTGGTCACCAGATGCAGCGCGAAGTCCGACATCAATTCGAAGCCGGTCAATAACGGACCCGCATAACGCTGTGCAGTGGCGAGGAAATCGAGTGCGGCATGAGGCGACTCGAGGGCCGCCAGCGCCGTCACGCGAGCGACGGGCGCCGGATGCAATTTCATCACCGCAGCCGTAACGATGCCGAGCGTCCCTTCCGCGCCAATATAAAGATCGCGCAAGTCGTAACCGGTGTTGTCCTTGCGCAGCCCGCGCAAGCCGTTCCAGACGTCGCCTTGTGGCGTGACCACTTCCAGTCCGAGGCATAACTCGCGTGTGTTTCCATAGCGCAGCACGGCGGTGCCGCCTGCGTTCGTTGAAAGATTTCCGCCGATCGTGCAACTGCCTTCGGCCGCCAGGCTGAGCGCAAAAAGACGCTGTTCCTGTTCGGCGCGCGCCTGAATGTCGGCGAGGATTACACCGGCCTCCACGGTAATGGTGTTGTTGATCGAGTCGATGCTGCGAATACGGTTCATCCTGCGCAAGCTGATGACGACCTGCGTGCCGCTGGCGTCGGGCGTCGCTCCACCGGAATGGCCTGTATTGCCCCCTTGCGGCACGATCGGAAGACGATGTTCGCGCGCAAGCCGCACGACCCTTGCCACTTGTTCTGTGTCGCCCGGAAGAAGCACGGCACATGTTTCACCGCGGTAGCGCTTGCGCCAGTCGGTGAGATACGGCGCGGTGTCGTGCGAATCGGTGAGGACATTCGCGGCGCCGATCGCCTCGATGCAGGCTTCCACGAAGTACTTTGAACGGTCGTTGGTTGTGGTCATGAGTGTCAGTTGATTCAATAGCGTTGGCTTGCGCGGCAGGCGTTGACGCAGTATTGCCCGAACGTGGCCCTGGCGAAACCTGGCCGAGTGGCATAGGGCTCCGTTACACCGGCGGATCCATGCTACAAACCATTCTGGTCGGCGGCAGCTCCGGTTCCCTGGCGCTTCGCCGCGCGGGCAGCGCGCTTGAACGGCGCGACAAAAGCAAGCGCGCAGACGAAGTACACGAGCGCAAGCACGGCTTCAATCCAGCCGAGGCGCGCCGACAACCCGCCGTCTGTCATGCCGCGGACAATGCCTTCGGCGAAGTAGAGCAGGACGAGCATCGACGCCCACTGCAGCGTGTACAGGTTGCGCCTGAATGTGCCTCGAAGCGCGAACGCGAGCGGGATCGCCTTGAGTGCGAGCGCCGAGCCGCCGGGACGCAAAGGCGCAAGCCACAGCTCCCACGCGAGCGACAACGCAATCAGCGCGATCAGGCTGAAAAACGCGATGCGCGCGGAAGCCCCGTTGGCAGGCGTGGCGCTCATCAGGCGTTGCGCAGAAGTTTGAGCGCGGTTTGAGCGAGACGCGCCCCGAGCGCGATGGCGAGCGCCTTCTCATCGGCCGAAATGCCGATGTCAGCCGTTTCTGCGCGCGCGAAATGGGACGCGCCGTAGGGCGTGCCGCCGGTTTGCGTGGTGGTCAGCTTTGGCTCGGTGTACGGAATGCCCACGATCAGCATGCCGTGGTGAAGCAAGGGCAGCATCATGGAAAGCAGGGTGCTTTCCTGACCGCCGTGCAGGCTGCCGGTGGACGTAAAAACGCTCGCGGGTTTTCCGGCGAGCGCGCCGGAAAGCCATTGCGGCGAGGTTCCATCGAGGAAATATTTGAGCGGCGCAGCCATGTTGCCGAAGCGCGTCGGCGAGCCGAGCGCAAGTCCCGCGCATTCTTCCAGGTCGCGTACTTCGGCGTAGGGCGGACCGTCGGAGGGAATGTCCGGCTGCGTTGCTTCGCAAACGGTCGAGACGGAGGGCACGGTGCGCACGCGCGCCTGCATGCCGGGCACGCTGTCGACGCCCTGCGCAATCGCCTGGGCAAGTTCGCGGGTGGCGCCGTTGCGGCTGTAATAAAGCACGAGAATGTCGTTCATGGGCCTTTTCGGTGAACGGGTATTATAAGGACCGGGTGTGCGAAGTGCTTTTGGTGGTCGTCCGCCACTATTTGTACCGAATCGCAAACTCGTTGTAACGATTGAGGAGAGAGTTTCTTGTTGAAGTTTCCCATCGATCTCGACACGACGAAACGGCTCGCCGGATTCGTCGCGCGTCGAACGGGTGAGGATCGCGTCGCGCAGGTGGCAGGCAGCCTGACGTTTACCACCGTGCTGTCGCTCGTGCCGCTCGCCACCGTCGCGTTCGCGTTGTTCACGGCGTTTCCGATCTTCGCCTCGTTTCAGATGTCGTTGCAGGATTTTCTTGCATCGCATCTCATGCCGTCGCAGATCAACAGCCAGATCTTCAAGTACCTGAACCAGTTTGCATCGAAGGCGAAAGGGCTGACCACGGTCGGCATGATCATCTTGTTCGTCACGTCGGTGATGACCATGATGACCGTCGAGTCGGCGTTCAACGTGATCTGGCGCGTGCGCAAATCGCGGCCGCTGGCGCAACGCATCCTGGTTTATTGGGCAATTATCACGCTCGGGCCGATCCTGTTCGGCGTGAGTTTGTCCATGTCGTCCTATTTGTTTGCTCAGTCCATCGCGTTCGCCGGGTCGCATAATCTTTTGCCGCCGGGGATCGAATGGGCGCTCACGAGTGCAACCCTGCCATTTACGGTTGTGGCGTTCGCGATGCTTTACGTCTTTCTGCCGAACTGCAAGGTGGCATGGCGCGATGCGCTGGTCGGCGGCCTGATCGCGGCGATTGCGTTCGAATTGACCAAGCGCGGTTTCGGTTACTACGTGCGCCGCATTCCCACTTATACGGCCGTCTACGGCGCGTTTGCGGCGTTGCCGGTGTTCCTGTTATGGGTCTATCTCTGCTGGATGATCACGTTGATTGGAGCGATGGTCACGTCGGCGTTGCCGGCCATTCGCACCGGCCAGTTTCATCGAGCGGACTTCCCGGGCAGCGATTTGCTGGATGCCCTCGAGTTGCTCGCGCGGCTCGCCGAAGCGCGCGATGCCGGCAAGCCCGGCTATACGGGGCTTGAGCTCGCAAGCATGCTGCGCTGTGACATGGATACCACCATGCGGCTTGTGCGCAAGCTCGATGACCTGGAATGGGTTGCGCGGCTCGAGAACCTGCGCGTGCCGCGTTATGTGCTGATCGCCAGTCCGCAGCAGATCACGGTGTCGAGTCTCTTCGATTTGTTCGTGATCGACCGCGAAGAACTGGACTATCAGTTGCGCCTCGATTCATCGCATATTGACGATGCAACCCTGATGAACGCGCTGAGCAACGACAAGATGGATGTCACGCTTGCCACGCTGCTTGCTGCGCGCACTGCTTCCCGGGAAGCTCGTGCGCATGAATCTGAAAACGCAGCGTCAATGCCGCGTCAGACCGCTTGACCGGCGCCTAAAGCGAAATCCTGCCAATACAGATGTCCTTGAACATCACCCAGTCGCCCATCAGGCTATAAAGCGGATGGCGAAACGTGGCGGGGCGGTTTTTCTCGAAGAAGAAATGGCCAACCCAGGCAAAGCCGTAGCCGCAAATGACCGCGGCCGGAAGCCAGAGCCAGTCATCCGTTGCGATGGCCATGGCCAGGCAACCAATCACCCCCAACGAACCAATGAAATGAAGCCGCCGCGACACCACGTTGCGGTGCTCTTCGAGATAGTACGGATAAAACTCCGCGAAGCTCGCAAAGTGATCCGAATGAGCGGTCTGGGCCATGACAATCTCCGTGTCGGGCGATGCCTGCAAAGCAGGCGAGCAAGATTCATTCTCCGGCTAACACGGCAATGGCGCAACCGGGAACTCGCGCCGTCGCGGGAATTTTCAGCACCCCACCCATTCGGCTGATAGCGCATTTCGGATGCGCCCGTTAAGCTTGGTTCATGCTGTTTTTCTTCGCAAAACCGAATAGCGCAGCAAGGGTCGCATCAGGTTGTTCGCTCATGAGCGCGTGGCCTGCGTCCAGTACAACGGTGTCCACCGGAACGCCCGCGTGTTTCATTGCATCGACAAGTGCGCGGCTCGCGCGGGGCGGTGTCATCGCGTCGCGCTTGCCCGTCACTATCTGCACCGGACACTGCAACGCTGCGGCGCGTTCAAGGCCATCCGCGTAGGCATTGCAGGCGCTGAAATCAGTGTGAAAGAGTTGCGGCTCGCCGCGAACGGCCATGCGTTCCATCAGGCGCTGGTTCGATCCGTGCAGCCAGAAGCCCGGGCCCGGGCTCGAAGGTTTCGCGGCGATCGAGGAATGCGACCACTGGTTCACCATGTCAATGGCGTCAGGTTCGCGGTCACGGGCGGCATTGAGGAGGGCGTCGGACACGGTCATCGGAAATGCGGTGGCGAGCAGCGAAAGGCAGGTCACGCGCGATGGATGGCGCGCGGCGGTATCGAGGGCAATCAATGAGCCCATGCTGTGGCCGATCAGCATGGCGCGGCTTACCTTCGCGGCGTCCAGCAGCGCGATGACCCAGTCGGCCAGCGCGGCGATGCTCGGCTTCGCCGGCCCGGCGCTGCGGCCATGCCCGGGAAGATCAACGGCAAGAACGCTCAGGCCGTGATGAGCAAAGTAGCGGGTCTGCAGCGCCCAGACGCTGTGATCGTGCTGCGCGCCGTGAATGAACACGGCCACAGGACGTCCGGCCTCGAACGCGTGGCCGCCGGTGTATGCGTAGGCGGGTGCGCCGCCGACATCGAGCATCATGCGCGGCTCCCTTCGCTTTTTTGCGATGCCTTCAGTCCGCGCTTGAGGTCGTCGATGAGATCGTCAGGATCTTCCAGGCCAATCGACAGCCGGATACGGCCTGGCGCGATTCCGGCGGCGGCAAGGGCGGCTGCGTCCATGCGGAAATGCGTGGTCGATGCAGGATGGATGACGAGCGAACGTGCGTCGCCGACATTGGCCAGATGGGAAAACAAGGTCAGCGATTCTATGAAGCGCCGTGCCGCCGCCACGTCGCCGCGCAGATCGAAGCTGAAAACAGCACCCGCGCCGCGTGGCAGGAGTCGCTTGGCGAGCGCGTAATCGCGATGGCTTTCCAGTTCCGGATACGCCACGCCTTCGACTGCCGGATTCGCAAGCAGGAACTCGACGACCTTGCGCGTATTGGCAACGTGCCTGTCCATGCGCAGCGGCAGGGTCTCGATGCCTTGCAGCAGTTGCCACGCAGCCTGCGGATGCAGACATGCGCCGAAATCGCGCAGGCCCTCGCGGCGGGCGCGCAGCAGAAATGGCGCGACCGTGCTCTCTTCGGCGAAGACCATGCCGTGAAAGCCATCGTAGGGTTCGGTGAATTCGGGGAAAAGGGCGCTCGCGGTGAAGTCGAATGTGCCGCCGTCGACCAGCACGCCGCCTATGGTCGTGCCGTGGCCGCCCAGGAATTTGGTCGCGGAATGGTAGACGAAGTCGGCGCCATGATCGAACGGGCGCAGCAAATAGGGCGTGGTGAAGGTCGAATCCACGAGCAACGGCACGCGGTTCTCGTGCGCGATTTCAGCGATGGTCGCGATATCCAGAACATCGAGGCCGGGGTTCCCCAGCGTCTCGCCGAACAGGAGGCGCGTATTCGGCCGGATTGCGGCTCGCCAGGCATCGGGATCGTGGGGCGGCACGAACGTGGTGTCTATGCCGAAGCGCCGCAGCGTGTAGTGCAGCAGGTTGTGCGAGCCGCCATAAAGCGCGCTGGACGCAATAATGTGGGAGCCTGCGCCCATCAGCGTGGCGATCGCGAGATGCAGCGCGGCCTGTCCGCTCGCCGTGCCGATTGCGCCCACGCCGCCTTCGAGCGCCGCCACTCGCTCTTCGAAAACGGCGACTGTCGGATTCGATATGCGCGAATAAACGTGGCCGGAGCGCTCCATGTTGAAGAGCGACGCGGCGTGATCCGTGTCTCGAAATGAGAACGACGTGGTCTGGTAGATCGGCGTGGCGCGCGCGCCGGTAGTGGGGTCGGGCGCGGCGCCCGCATGCAGTACAAGGGTATCGAAGCGGTTGGCGGACATCGTGGGCGGGCTACCATGGGAAAGGGTCATTTATCGTAACATCGGGTATGGCGGGACAAACTTGGGGTAGACGCGAGCGTCGGCGCGCTTCAACGGCGTGAGCATCCCAGTGCGGCAAAGCTAAGGGTTGACTCGGCGCAAAAGCCCGCCCGATATGCTTCCCCAGACGAATCACGGGTGCCTGCGCGCTTCCTTTTTAACCGTCTTTCCGCTAGGATCGACAGACAGTCAGGCTTTTCGCGAGGAGACAATCATGCGAGTCAGCGACATTTTGAACGTCAAGGGCAACGCGCTCTTCACGGTAACGCCCGATACGCCGTTGAGCGAAGCCATTGACGCAATGGCGTCACACGACATCGGTTCACTGGTGGTCATTGAATACGGTGATCTTGCAGGCATGCTGACGTTCCGCGAGATCATCCAGATCCTGAGCAAGAACGGCGGCAGCGTAGGCACGTTCACCATCCGCAAGGTCATGGACGACCATCCCATCACCTGTACGCCGGAAACCGACGTAAACGAAGTACGCCGCATGATGCTCGAGCACCACGTGCGCTACTTGCCGGTCATGGAAAAGGGCATCCTCATGGGTGTGATTTCTTTCTACGACGTCGCGAAAGCCGTGGTGGAGGAACAAGGTTTCGAGAACAAGATGCTCAAGGCCTATATTCGCGACTGGCCCGAGCAGCAAGAAGAAGCGCGCTGAACCCGGCAAACGCACAATCGCGATTAGCCTTTTAGCGCGTGTCAAACGCTCGCAACAATGCGCGCCCGGTCCGGCGCGCATTTTTTTCGTCTCGAAGCCGGCGCCGCATTGCGTGGCCCGGCGCCAAGGTCTCTCAGCTACCAACTCCAATAATCCATGAGCGAACTACCTGCTTCCGCCCGCGAGAAACCCGCAAAGCCCGCACACGGCGACGGCCAGTTTCGCCTCTTGAGCGAGCGCCGTTTTGCACCATTTTTCTGGACGCAGTTTCTCGGGGCGCTCAACGACAACGTCTTCAAGGTCGGCTTCACGTCGCTCGTGACGTTTCAGGCCGCCCGTTTTTCGGGCGTCGATCCAAAAACCGCTGCCTTTTTGATATCGGCCATCTTCATCTTGCCGTTCGTGCTGTTTTCGGCGACATCGGGCCAGATTGCCGATAAATACGACAAAGCCACGCTCACGCGTCTTGTGAAGACCTTCGAAATCGCCGTGATGCTGGTTGGCGGCACGGGATTCGTGCTTCACAGCGCGCCGTTGCTCTACCTGTGCACCTTCCTGATGGGCGTCCATTCGACCGTTTTCGGCCCGGTGAAATACGCGTACCTGCCACAGCATTTGCAGCCGTCCGAACTCGTGGGTGGTAACGGACTCGTCGAGATGGGGACGTTCGTGGCAATTTTGATCGGCACGATCATCGGCGGCGCGTCGGCCGGGTGGATGGAGCATGGTGCGATTCTGCTCGCCGTGTGCTGCGTCGCAGTCGCGTTGATTGGCCGCGTGGCGTCGAGTTTCGTGCCCAGCACGGCGGCGCTTCAGCCCGATTTGAAGATCAACTGGAATCCCTTCACCGAAACGTGGCGCAATCTCGCGCTTGCACGCCGCGACCGGACTGTATTCCTGAGCCTGCTCGGTATCTCGTGGCTATGGTTTGTCGGCGCGACTTTCCTCACGTCGTTTTTCAACTTCGCCAAAGATGTGCTGTCGGCGAATCCCGACGTGGTCACTCTGTTGCTGGGGACGTTTTCGATAGGCATCGGCACAGGTTCGCTTCTGTGTGAAAAGCTCTCGAAGCGGCGCGTCGAGATCGGGCTTGTTCCGCTGGGATCGATTGGTATCAGCGTGTTTGCCATCGACCTGTTTTTTGCGAGCCATAAGATCGTTCCGGCCGGTCACTTGATGGGCGTTGCCGAATTCCTCCAGATCGGCGTCCACTGGCGCATTCTGGCGGACCTGTTCCTGCTCGCCATGTTCGGCGGTTTTTACAGCGTCCCGCTGTACGCGCTGATCCAGGCGCGCAGCCAGCCGACGCATCGCGCGCGGATCATTGCCGCGAACAATATCCTCAACTCGTTTTTCATGATCGTGTCGGCGCTGATGGCCATGGGATTGACGTCAGCGGGCGTGGGCATTCCGGGACTGTTCCTCACCACGGCGTTGCTCAATATCGTGGTGGCCGCCTACATCTATTCGCTCGTGCCCGAATTCCTGCTGCGGTTTCTCGCGTGGATTCTCGTGCACACGTTCTACCGGATCAGGCTTGTCAACGCCGAGCGGATTCCCGGGCACGGCGCGGCTGTGCTGGTCTGCAACCATGTGAGTTTCGTCGATGCCATCGTGATCATGTCGGAAAGTCCCCGGCCGATTCGCTTCGTGATGGATCATCGGATTTTTCGCTCGCCGCTGATCGGCTGGCTCTTTCGCCATGTAAAGGCAATTCCGATCGCGCCGGCCCACGAAGACGCGGCGCTGCTCGAAAAGGCCTACGATGCCTGCGGCCGCGCGCTTGCCGAAGGCGACCTCGTCTGCATCTTCCCCGAAGGCAAGCTGACGCGAACGGGTGAACTGAACCCGTTCCGCCACGGCATCAGCGAGATTCTGAGACGCCGGTCGGCGCCGGTCATACCGCTGGCGCTGCGTGGTTTGTGGGGCAGCGTCTTTTCCCGTTATGGGGACACGAGCTGGCCGCGTCCGATCCAGCGCGGCGTGATGAGCCGGCTGACGCTGGCGGTTGGCGAGCCGATCGATCCCGCCGATGCCACCCCGGAACACTTGCAACAACTCGTTGCGACGCTCCGGGGCGCCCGCAAGTAGGCGCAAACAGGGGCGGAACGAGGCTGGAAGGGCTCCCGGCTGGCATAATATCGGCTCTCTCGATATTTTCAGGACGACGCTCATGTCCGGCAACACACTCGGCACGCTTTTCACCGTCACGAACTTCGGCGAGTCGCATGGTCCTGCGATCGGTTGCGTGATCGACGGCTGCCCGCCGGGAATGGCGCTGACCGAAGCCGATATCCAGATCGAGCTCGATCGACGCAAACCCGGCACGTCGCGCCATGTGACCCAGCGTCAGGAAGCCGATCAGGTCGAGATCCTTTCGGGTGTTTTCGAAGGCAGGACGACCGGCACGCCGATCGCCTTGCTGATTCGCAACACCGATCAGCGCAGCAAGGATTACGGCAATATCGCGGAGACGTTTCGTCCCGGACACGCCGATTACACGTACTGGCAGAAATATGGAATCCGCGATTATCGTGGCGGCGGCCGCTCTTCGGCGCGCTTGACGGCGCCGACAGTGGCGGCCGGTGCGGTCGCGAAGAAGTGGCTGCGGGAACGGTATGGCATCGAAACCCACGGCTTCATGAGCGCGCTCGGCGAGATCCCGATTCCATTCGTGGCATGGGAACACGTGCGTGAAAATCCGTTTTTCGCGCCGAATGCCGAGATCGTGCCGCGTCTCGAGGAATACATGGACGCGCTGCGCCACGACGGCGACTCGATCGGCGCGCGCATCGGCGTGATTGCAACGGGCGTGCCGGCGGGTTTGGGCGAGCCGCTCTATGACCGTCTCGATGCTGACATCGCCAAGGCGATGATGGGCATCAATGCCGTGAAGGGTGTCGAAATCGGCGCGGGCTTTGCGAGCGTCGCGCAACGCGGCAGCGTTCACGGCGACGAGATGACGCCGGAAGGTTTCGCCGCGAACAACGCAGGCGGCGTGCTCGGCGGGATTTCGAGCGGGCAGGACATTACGGTGTCTATCGCAATCAAGCCGACGTCGAGCATCCGCACGCCGCGTGAATCCATCGACAAAGCTGGTCATGCAGCCATCGTCGAAACTTTCGGCCGCCACGATCCGTGCGTCGGGATTCGCGCGACCCCTATCGCCGAAGCACTGCTCGCGCTGGTCCTGATCGATCACGCGCTGCGACATCGCGCGCAGAATGGCGATGTCGAGACGACTACGCCTCACATCGCGGCGCACATCCCCGAATAAAAAATCGCCGGTTCTCACAAAGAACCGGCGTTTTTTTCAAGCGTTCAGGCCTTCTAACCGTCAATCCAGCCGAACGATCACATGTTCGGATAGTTCGGACCGCCGCCGCCTTCAGGCGGAACCCACACGATATTCTGCGTCGGGTCCTTGATATCGCACGTCTTGCAGTGGACGCAGTTTTGCGCGTTGATTTGCAGGCGCTCGGTGCCGTCGTCGTTTTTCACGAACTCGTACACCTGCGCCGGGCAATAACGGCTTTCCGGTCCGGCGTACGTGCGCAGATTCACATCGACCGGAACCGACGCATCCTTCAGCGTCAAATGCGGCGGCTGGTTCTCGTCGTGATTCGTGTTCGATATGAACACCGACGTGAGCCGGTCGAACGTCAGCTTGCCATCCGGCTTCGGATAAACAATCGGCTTGCATTGCGATGCCGGCTTGAGCGTTTCGTTATCGGCGTGCTGATGGTGCAGCGTCCAGGGCACGTTGCCGCCCAGCAGCTTCTGTTCGAGGCCGACCATGAACGTGCCCATGTACAGGCCCTTGCTCATCCACTGCTTGAAATTGCGGGCGCGATACAGCTCGGTCTTGAGCCACGAGTTATTGAACGATTCCGGGTATGCGGTCAGTTCATCGGCCTCGCGGCCGGCTTGCACTGCGTCGAACGCCGCTTCCGCCGCCATCTTGCCGGATTTGATTGCCGCGTGACTGCCCTTGATCCGCGATGCATTCAGGAACCCGGCATCGTCGCCGACCAGCGCGCCGCCCTTGAACACCAGCTTCGGCAGCGACATGAGGCCGCCGGCCACGATCGCGCGCGCGCCATACGACACGCGCTTGCCGCCTTCCAGGAACGTACGGATTGCAGGATGCGTCTTGTAGCGCTGGAACTCCTCGAACGGCGACAGATACGGATTCGAGTACCCGAGGCCCACGACAAAACCGACCATTACCTGGTTATTGTCCATGTGATAGAGGAACGAGCCGCCGTAGGTATCGGTTTCGAGCGGCCAGCCGGCGGTATGAATCACCAGACCCGGCTTGTGCTTGGCCGGGTCGATTGTCCAGAGTTCCTTGATGCCGAGGCCATAGACCTGCGGATCGGCGTCGCGGCCGAGCTTGAATTTGTCCATCAACTGCCGGCCGAGATTGCCGCGCGCGCCTTCGCAAAAGAGCGTGTATTTGGCGTGCAATTCCATGCCGAGCTGGAAATTGCCGGTCGGCTCGCCGTTCTTGCCCACGCCCAGGTTGCCGGTCGCCACGCCGCGCACGGCGCCGTCTTCCGTGTAGAGCACTTCGGCTGCAGGAAAGCCCGGGAATATCTCGACGCCCAGCGCTTCCGCCTGCTGGCCGAGCCAGCGGGTAACGTTAGCCAGCGAAATGACGTAGTTGCCGTGGTTCTTGAAGTTGTCCGGGAGCAACCAGTTCGGGACTTGCTTCGCGCTGTCCTGCGACAGGAACAGAAAGCGGTCTTCGGTCACTTCCACGTCGAGCGGCGCGCCTTGTGTCTTCCAGTCGGGCAGCAATTCGCTGAGCGCGCGTGGGTCCATGACGGCGCCGGAGAGGATGTGCGCACCAATCTCGGAGCCTTTCTCCAGCACGCATACGCCGAGTTCGACGCCTTTTTCCTGCGCAAGCTGTTTCAGCCGGATGGCCGCAGAAAGTCCCGCAGGGCCGCCGCCCACGATCACGACGTCGTACTCCATGGACTCACGGGGACCGTACTGCTCGATGAGACTCGCCGGGGTCATCCAATGCTCCTGTCTAACGTTAGAATGCTTTTTTGGGGATCGCGTATTGTCAGGGAACGATAGGTATGGTGCAACTAACGTTCCGGCGATTAGCACGACCGTATTATTTCACGATAGCATATTGGCTCGCTGGACCTGGTCCAGTTCCGCGCAGATTTCGTACAAAGCAACAGCATCACACGAGCGCAAGACGGACCGATCCCGAACAACTCAATCGCTTTCAACCAAGGAAAAACAATGGGCCGTTCGATCAACCTGGAAGGCAAATGCGCGCTTATTACCGGCGCTTCCAGCGGACTGGGCAAACGCTTTGCGCAAGTGCTGTCGCAGGCCGGCGCACGGGTCGTGCTGGCAAGCCGCCGCACTGAGCGCCTCAAGGAATTGCGGGCTGAAATCGAGGCATCGGGCGGCGCGGCGCATGTCGTATCGCTCGATGTCACCGACTACCAGAGCATCAAGTCTGCGGTCGCCCACGCGGAGACGGAAGCGGGCACTATCGATATTCTGGTGAACAACTCGGGTGTATCGACCCAGCAAAAGCTGACGGACGTGACGCCATCGGATTTCGATTTCGTCTTCGATACCAACACGCGCGGCGCGTTTTTCGTCGCGCAGGAAGTGGCGAAGCGAATGATCATGCGCGGCAACGGGACCGTAAAGCCCGGCTACCGGATCATCAACATCGCGTCCATGGCCGGACTCAAGACGCTGCCGCAGATCGGCGTGTATTCCATGAGCAAGGCGGCCGTCGTCCATATGACAAAAGCCATGGCGCAGGAATGGGGCCGTCATGGGATCAACGTGAACGCCATCTGTCCCGGTTATATCGATACCGAACTGAATCATCACCACTGGAAGAGCGAAGCGGGGCAGAAACTGCTGTCCATCTTGCCGCGCCGCCGCGTGGGCACGCCTGAAGACCTGGATGGACTGTTGCTCCTGCTCGCCGCCGACGAGTCGCAGTTCATCAACGGCTCGGTGATCGCCGCCGACGATGGATTCGGCTTATGAGCCAGGTTGTCGAACAAGCGTCGGGCGCGGCGCAAGGCGGGTTTCATCGCGTCATCGACTTGTCCATGCCTATCCGGTGGGGCGACATGGACGCTTTCGGCCACGTCAACAACACGGTGTATTTCCGCTTCATGGAAGAAGTGCGGATCACGTGGTTCCGGGAGCTGGACATTGCCGGCGCCAACGCCAAAGGGCAGGGGCCGGTGGTCGTGAATGCATCGATGGAATTCCTCAGGCAACTCCATTACCCGGGCGACGTCATTGGCAGCATGTTTGTCGGCGCGCCCGGACGCAGCAGCTTCGATACGCGCTTCGAGCTGTATCGAGCGGACGATCCCGCCACGCTTTACGCACGCGGCACCGCCAAATGCGTGTGGGTCGACTACGCAGCTGCGAAATCGGTGCCGATTCCGGATCTGCTGCGTCATGCCATTGAAACGGCGGCGCCGCACAAGTAATCAATCGCCCAGGAGCCGCTGCAGCAATTCGGTGGCGTTGCCCGTGTCGTATTTGCGCATGAGTTTCGCGCGGTAGATGTCGACGGTTCGCGAGCTGATGTCGAGCGCGCGGCCGATCTGCTTGCTGGTCTTGCCCGTCACGAGTTGCGCGGCAATCTCGCGCTCACGCGGTGTGAGTTCGATGGCGACTCGCCGCGTCGCGCTCAGGTCTTCGAACGTCCAGACACCCGCGGCATGCGGCGCGCTCAAATCCAGCGACCGTCCGGTCACGTGGCACCAGAACAATTCCCCGTTCGCGCGTTTCATGATGCGGTCGTCGGCGTAGCTGCCCTGACGCTGCATCAAGGCGGAAATGCGCGCGCCGATCCGCTCGAATTCCACCGGCGACGGATACAGCACCTGGAACGAGCGCCCGATCAGCGCCTCGGGCTTTACGCCGAAGATTGCACAAAGCTGCGCGTTGCAGTCTTCGATGATCCGTTCCCGTGACAACACCAGCCCGACTGGCGCAAGATGAAACGCAGTTTGATAATCCAGTTGAGGCATTTTGGCTCGGACGACGGGCGTTTGATGTTTGCATCGCCGCGCACTACGGCAATTACTTATGTATTTTTGCGTATTGTGCCGGATCGATGCATCGTCGTACTCTTTTGCAACGTCAGAAAGTCGTTATCGCCGGAGAAACGAACGGCGCAACGACTCGAATAATCAGATTTCATCCAGATCAGGAAGGGACAAATGAACAAGGTCTATCCCGGCGCGAAAGAGGCGCTCGAAGACATCGTGAAGGACGGCCAGACGTTTGCCGTCGGCGGATTCGGCCTGTGCGGCATTCCCGAAGCGCTGATCGCGGCATTGCGCGACACGGGCGTCCAGGGAATCACGTGTATCAGCAATAACGCGGGCGTCGATGGCTTCGGCCTTGGCCTTCTGCTCGAAACCCGCCAGGTCAAGAAGATGATTTCGTCGTATGTGGGCGAAAACAAGGAGTTCGAGCGGCAATATCTGGCCGGCGAACTCGAGCTCGAATTCACGCCGCAAGGCACGCTGGCTGAAAAGCTGCGCGCGGGCGGCTCGGGCATTCCGGCGTTTTTCACGAACACGGGTTATGGCACGGTGATCGCCGAGGGCAAGGAGACGCGCAAGTTCGGTGACAACTTCTACGTGCTCGAACCCTCGCTCACGGCCGATGTAGCGCTCGTGAAAGCATGGAAAGCCGACAAATCCGGTAACCTGATTTATCGACGCACGGCCCGCAACTTCAACCCGATGTGCGCCATGGCCGGCAAGATCACGGTGGTCGAAGTGGAGGAAATCGTGGAAGTCGGTGAGCTCGATCCGGACGCCATTCACACGCCGGGGATTTTCGTGCAACGCATCGTGCTGAATGCGCACCCGGAAAAACGCATCGAACAACGCGTCGTGCGCGCAAAAGGAGACTGATCATGGCATGGGACCGGAACCAGATGGCCGCGCGGGCGGGCAAGGAATTGCAGGACGGGTTTTATGTGAACCTCGGGATCGGGCTGCCCACGCTGGTCGCGAACCACGTGCCGGCCGGCATGGAAGTGTGGCTGCAATCGGAGAACGGCTTGCTCGGCATCGGGCCGTCACCGACTGAAGAAGAAGTCGATGCCGATCTGATCAACGCCGGCAAGCAAACGGTGACCACATTGCCGGGATCGTCGATATTTTCATCGGCGGATTCGTTTGCCATGATCCGCGGCGGCCACGTGAACCTCGCCATCCTCGGCGCCATGCAGATCAGCAAGGACGGCGACCTCGCCAACTGGATGATTCCCGGCAAGATGATCAAGGGCATGGGCGGCGCCATGGACCTGGTAGCGGGCGTGAAACGCGTGATCGTGCTGATGGAACACGTCGCGAAGGGCGACCAGCACAAGATTCTGGAAGAGTGCACCTTGCCGTTGACGGGCAAGGGCGTCGTCGACCGGATCATTACGGACCTTGGCGTGATCGACGTGACAGACGCGGGCCTCAAGCTGATCGAGCTTGCCCCCGGCGTCAGTGTGGAAGAGATTCAACAGAAAACCGGCGCGCCGCTGGATGTGAGCGCAGTCAAGTAAGAAGCGAGTGCCGGCGTGGTTTGCCGGCTGGAAAGGGCTGTTCCAACCTTGCGTTGGTGCAGCCCTTTTTTTTTGACTTTTCGTTGGCCGTAGGACGCAGAGCATAGACCGGTTAGCCAACGTTGCGTCTGACGAGGAATTGCGGCGCGCAAAGCGTTTACAATCGATTTCCATTGATCCATCCGTCATGCAGCAGCGCTACTGCGCCCAAGGAAAATCATGTCCGCGACCATCGTCGAAGCTGCGCCTTCCTTCGTTTCCGAGCCTCGGCAACGCCACGTGCAATGCATCAGCCCGTCCGGTTTGCATCGCATGGCTTATACGGAGTGGGGCGATCCCGCAAACCCGCGCGTGCTCGTGTGCGTTCACGGGCTGACACGGTCCGGCCGCGATTTTGACGAGGTGGCGAAGGTGCTCGCGCGGGAGTATCGCGTGGTGTGTCCGGACGTGGTCGGGCGAGGGCTTTCCGACTGGCTTGCCGACCCGAAACATTACGGCGTGCCGCAATACGTTTCGGACATGGTCGCGCTGATCGCACGCCTGAATGTGGAAACGGTGGACTGGTTCGGAACATCCATGGGCGGATTGATCGGTCTGGGACTCGCCGGGCTGCCGAACACGCCCATCCGCAAGTTGCTGCTCAACGACGTGGGGCCGCACATCGAGCCGGTGGCGCTAGAGCGCATTGGCAGCTATCTGGGCCGCGACGAAACCTTCGCCACGCTTCAGGATGGAATCGACAACGCGGCGCAACTCGCGGCGTCCTTCGGCCCGTTGAGCGCCGAGGAATGGCGCGCGATCAATACGCCGCTGATGCACGAGCGCGATGGGCGCTGGGGTTACAGATACGATCCGAAGATCGCCGTGCCCTTTGCCGCTGCAGATGCAAATGCGGCCGCGCTTGGGGAGGCGATCCTTTGGCATTCGCTTGCGGCGATCAAACATCCGGTTCTGGTCGTACGCGGCGAGAATTCGGATCTGTTATCGCGGGAAACGGTCGAAAAGATGGTCGCCACAGGCCAGGCCGTGACAAGCGCTGAGGTCAAGGGTGTAGGTCACGCCCCGGCATTTCTCGCGCCGGAACAGATAGACCTCGCCTACCGCTTCTTCCTCGATACGGAAACACACGAGGCATAATATTGGGCTTCGCACGGTTTTTTTGACAAATCACTTTTCAGAGGCATTCATGGCAGTTATCCGTCTTCATGTCGGCGCGCGTCTTTCCGAAGCCGCGATCCACAACGGCACCGTTTATCTCGCGGGCCAGATTGCCGAAGACACCGATCAGGACATCACGGGTCAGACTCGCGAAGTGCTTGGCCACATCGACCGCTTGCTCGCTGAAGTCGGAAGCGACAAGACGCAACTGCTGTCGGTGCAGATCTACATTTCGGACCTGGCGAATTTCGCCGCCATGAACGCGGCGTGGGACATGTGGGTGCCCGAAGGCAATACGCCCCCGCGCGCGACCGTGGAAGCGAAGCTTGCCAACCCGGCATGCCTCGTGGAAGTGGTTGTCATCGCCGCCTTGTTTGACAAGGCGCATGACTGATAGTCAAACATTGCTTCGCACCTGATCGATCGCATGCCCGATACCGCCGTTTCTCCCGCATTGAACCCCGAGCCGTCCTTCGACGACGCGCTCGCGTTCGTACGCGAACACGCTGGCGACGCGCGGTTGACGAGCGGCGAGTTGCTGGCCGAACACGCAGCCGGCACGGCGCGGATCATGCAGACGTTGAACGTAGATCCGGCGGCAATCGCGGCGGCGGCGCTGTTTGCCATCGCGCCGCATATCGACGATCCGGAACGTGTGATCACCGAACGTTTCGGCGAAGAGGTGCAAAGCCTTGTTGCCGATGTCCGCAAGCTGTGGCGTCTGGGCTCCGTCAGCTCGCGCGCCACGCAGGCGACATTGCCCGAGACGGGCCGCGACGCACAAGCGGCGCGTCGCGCCCAGGTCGAAGCGCTGCGCAAGATGTTGCTGGCGTTTGCGCAAGACATTCGGGTGGTGCTGATCCGCCTTGCATCGCGGCTGCAGTCGCTGCGCTTTTACGCGGCGAACAAGCTTGATCCGTCGCCCGATGTACCGCGCGAGACGCTCGAGATCTATGCGCCGCTGGCAAACCGCCTCGGCATCTGGCAACTGAAGTGGGAACTGGAGGACCTCGCGTTTCGATTCGAGGAACCGCCTACATACAAGCGCATCGCCAAGCTGCTCGACGAAAAACGCATCGAGCGCGAAGCGTATGTGACCAGTGCCATCGCGCGCTTGCAGAAAGAGCTGGCTACGGCGCACATCCGCGCTGAGGTGAGCGGACGGCCGAAGCACATCTACAGCATCTGGAAGAAGATGCGCGGCAAGGAGCTGGATTTCTCCGAGCTGAACGACGTGCGCGCGTTTCGCGTGATCGTCGACGATATCAAGGATTGCTACACGGTGTTGGGTATTGTCCATAACCTGTGGCAGCCGGTTCCGCGGGAATTCGACGACTACATCTCGCGGCCGAAGCCCAATGGTTATCGGTCGCTGCATACGGTGGTGGTCGGTGACGATGGCCGCGCGTTTGAAGTCCAGATCCGCACCATGGAAATGCACAGCTTCGCTGAGTATGGCGTGGCGGCGCACTGGCGTTACAAGGAAGCCGGCACGCGAGCCTACGGCGGGCAGGTGACGGCGGCTGAAAAATACGACGAGAAGATCGCGTGGTTGCGGCAACTGCTGGCCTGGAAGGAAGATGTTTCCGAAAGCGAAGAACCGGGTGCGCAACCCTGGCAGCATCTGCGCGAAGCAACCCTCGACGACGACCATATCTACGTGCTCACGCCGCAGGCGCGCGTGATTGCGATGCCGCACGGCTCGACGCCGGTGGATTTCGCATATCACCTGCATAGCGAACTAGGGCATCGTTGCCGCGGTGCGCGTGTCGATGGCGCCATGGTGCCGCTCAACACGCCTTTGCAAAACGGCCAGACGGTGGAAATCGTCGCGGTGAAGGAGGGCGGCCCGTCGCGCGACTGGCTCAACCCTTTGCTCGGCTATCTGCACAGTCCGCGCGCGCGGCAGAAAGTGCGCGCATGGTTCAACTCGGTCGATTCCGAAGAGAACATCACAAACGGCCGGGCACTGGTTGAAAAGACGTTGCAGCGCGAAGGCAAGACGTCCGTCAATCTGGATCAACTGGCATCGAAGCTTGGCTTCAAGACGCCGGAAGAACTGTATGCGGTTGTAGGCAAGGAAGAGTTCAGCCTGCGCAATATCGAGCAGGCGCTGCACGACACGCCGCCGCCGGAACCCGAACCCGAGGCACCCGCGCAGTTCGAAAAGCGCAGCAGCGGGCAAAGCGTTGCACAGGGTGCGTCTACCGGTGTGCTGGTCGTCGGTGTAGACGCATTGCTCACGCAGCTTGCGCGTTGCTGCAGGCCGGCGCCGCCCGATCGCATCTCGGGGTTTGTAACGCGTGGCAAGGGTATGTCGATCCATCGCAGTGATTGCGCGACATTCCAGCGGATGGCCGAACATTCGCCGGAGCGCGTGCTTGAAACAGCGTGGTCCGCCGATGTCATGAACGGGCGTGGTTCGTCTGTTTATCCGGTGGACCTTGCTGTCGAATCGAACGATCGCCAAGGTTTGTTGCGCGACATTTCCGAAGTGTTTGCACGCGAGAAGATGAATGTGACCGGCGTGAAGACGCAAAGCCGGCGCAACGTTGCCTATATGCAGTTCACGGTCGAGGTATCGAGTGCCGCGCAGATCCAGCGCGCTTGCTCGTTGCTGAGTGAAGTGCAGGGCGTCGTGCGGGCAACGCGGCGCGGCTAACACATTTTCGTTTGTGGTCATGCGGCTTAACGCTTTGAATCAGCAGCGCATTGTTGGGGCTTCTTAAACGTATCGACGAATATCTTCAGTGTCATCGCATGAAAGCACTTGCCAGGATTCAAAACGCACCATATAATTTCGCTTCTTCAGGCTCGTAGCTCAGCTGGTTAGAGCACCACCTTGACATGGTGGGGGTCGTTGGTTCGAGTCCAATCGAGCCTACCAACGAAAGTGAAAGTCCGGTTCGCCGGATTTTCAAAACTGCAGCAAGCGTCTTGGCGCGAAAGGCAAATGAACAAGATGGCACCGCGAACGTTGACCGATACAACTTCGGAACGACGCTAGTCGAGGACCACTTTCGCCTTTGCAGTTGTAGGAAAAGTGAATGCGGCCCCTCGAATGTGGGGCCGCATTTTTTTTGTCTTCGCGCGGTAGTTTCGCGTCTTGCAAGGCATTGTTGAATGAACTTGGACGCCGGCTTTCGGCGTCTTGGAGAACGAAATGGTTTCGATACGTTTGCCCGACGGGTCAGTTCGCCAGTACGACCACCCGGTGACGGTTGCGGAAGTTGCCGCATCGATTGGCGCAGGACTTGCCAAGGCCGCTCTGGGCGGCAAGCTCGACGGCGAACTCGTCGATACCTCCACGCTGATCGAGCGTGATGCATCGCTCTCGATCGTTACGGACAAGGACGCCGACGGTCTCGACATCATTCGTCACTCCACCGCGCATTTGCTTGCCTACGCGGTCAAGGACCTGTATCCGGAAGCGCAAGTCACCATCGGTCCCGTAATCGAAAACGGCTTCTACTACGACTTCGCGTACAGCCGTCCCTTCACGCCGGAAGACCTCGAGAAGATCGAGAAGCGCATGGCCGAGATCGCAAAGAAGGACGAACCGGTTTCACGTCGGGTCGTTACTCGCGGCGAAGCGGTGGACTACTTCAAGAGCATCGGCGAGAAATACAAGGCGGAGATCATCGAATCGATCCCGTCTACCGACGACATCAAGCTCTACTCACATGGCGGGTTCACCGACCTGTGCCGCGGCCCGCACGTGCCGTCGACCGGCAAGCTGAAAGTCTTCAAGCTGATGAAGGTTGCAGGCGCCTACTGGCGCGGCGACTCGAAGAACGAGCAACTGCAGCGCATCTACGGTACGGCCTGGACCAGGAAGGAAGACCAGGAAGCGTATCTGCACATGCTGGAAGAGGCCGAGAAGCGCGATCACCGCAAGCTCGCGAAGCAGCTCGATCTGTTCCATCTGCAGGAAGAAGCGCCGGGCATGGTGTTCTGGCATCCGAAGGGCTGGGCGATCTGGCAGCAGGTCGAGCAATACATTCGCCGCCGCCTGAACGAAGTCGGATACCTCGAAATCAAGACGCCGATGATCATGGACCGCTCCCTCTGGGAAGCGTCGGGTCACTGGCAGAACTATCGTGAAAACATGTTCACGACGGAATCCGAAAAGCGCGACTACGCCATCAAGCCCATGAACTGCCCCGGCCACGTGCAGGTGTTCAATCATGGTTTGCGTTCGTATCGCGACCTGCCGCTGCGTTACGCGGAATTCGGCTCGTGTCATCGGAATGAAGCGTCCGGCGCGCTGCACGGCTTGATGCGCGTGCGTGGCTTCGTTCAGGACGACGCACACATTTTCTGTACCGAAGACCAGTTCATTGAAGAATCGATCGCGTTTAACACGCTCGCGATGAGCATCTACAAGGATTTCGGCTTCGATCACATCGACATCAAACTGTCGCTGCGTCCTGACGCCCGTGCCGGCACCGATGAAACCTGGGACCGCGCCGAGCAAGGCCTGCGCGACGCTCTGACGGCCTGTGGTCTGACCTGGGAAGAATTGCCGGGCGAAGGCGCGTTCTACGGTCCGAAGATCGAATATCACATCAAGGACGCGCTTGGCCGCTCATGGCAATGCGGGACGCTGCAGCTCGACATGGTTCTGCCGGAGCGGCTGGGCGCCGAGTACGTGGCCGAAGACAATAGCCGCAAGCGTCCGGTGATGCTGCATCGTGCAATCGTCGGGTCCATGGAGCGATTCCTTGGTATTTTGATCGAGCACCATGCTGGTGCAATGCCGTCGTGGCTCGCGCCAGTGCAGGCTGTGGTACTGAACATCGCGGAAAGTCAGGCCGACTATGCACAGGAACTGACCCAATCGTTGCAAAAACAAGGGCTTAGAGTAGAGAGCGATTTGCGCAACGAGAAGATTAGTTATAAAATACGCGAGCACACGATGCAAAAGGTCCCGTATCTGCTGGTAGTCGGGGACAAAGAACGTGATGCCCATACCGTAGCCGTGCGTGCTCGTGGCGGTATCGACGCTGGCGTTATGCCGGTCGATGCATTCCTTGAGCGTCTGCAGCAGGACGTGCAGGCGTACAAGTAAGCCCACCCGCAGCGCGGCTAGTTTTTTTGAATTTTTAGAGGAAACGTAACATCGCTACTGATAAGTCTGCACATCGCATCAACGGGGAAATCACGGCACCTGAGTTGCGCCTGGTCGGAGTGGACAATGAGCCGCTAGGAATCGTGAAGCTCGCCGATGCTTTCCGCATGTCGGAACAACAAGACGTGGATCTCGTCGAAATCGCGCCTCAGGCTGTTCCGCCTGTCGCCCGGTTGATGGACTACGGCAAGTTCAAGTATTCGGAAGCCAAGAAGCAGCACGAGGCAAAACTCAAGCAGAAGATCGTTCAGGTCAAGGAAGTCAAATTCCGTCCTGGCACCGACGACGGTGACTACAACGTGAAACTGCGCAACCTCACGCGCTTCCTCGAAGACGGCGACAAGACGAAAATCACGTTGCGTTTCCGCGGCCGGGAAATGGCTCACCAGGAAATTGGCATGCGCGTGCTCGAGCGGCTGAAGGCTGACCTCGAAGAGCATGGCCAGGTCGAGCAAATGCCGAAGATGGAAGGGCGCCAGATGATCATGGTCATGGCCCCGAAGAAAAAGAAGTAATGTCGATGGATCGCGCGACCGGAGATTCTTGGGTCTGCGCGGCATCGAATGAGCAGGTTTCAGGGCGTTGCCTGATAATGGCGGCGCTCATGAAAAAGCGGTGATTGTCAAAGTTCGCCGCTCATAAGTGGTATGTGGGTTTCGAAGGGCGGGTCAGGATCGATTGGATCGACCGCACACCCATATCCATCTAATAAACTGGAGTAGTTCATGCCGAAGATGAAGACCAAGAAGAGTGCTGCAAAGCGCTTCGTGGTGCGTCCGGGCGGTACCATCAAGCGTGGTCAAGCCTTCAAGCGTCACATTCTTACCAAGAAGACCACCAAGGTAAAACGCCATCTGCGCGGTTCCACGGAAGTTCATGCATCTGACATGAATTCTGTGCGCGCAATGTTGCCGTTCGCTTAACCCTTAACTGACACTCACAGGAGCGCACTATGCCTAGAGTCAAACGTGGGGTTACCGCACGGGCCCGTCACAAGAAGATCATCAAGCTGGCCAAGGGTTACCGCGGCCGTCGCAATAACGTCTATCGCATCGCCAAGCAGGCGGTCATGCGCGCAGGGCAATATGCCTATCGCGATCGCCGCAACAAGAAGCGTGTGTTCCGTGCTTTGTGGATCACGCGTATCAACGCTGCGGTGCGTCAGCACGACATGACGTACAGCGTGTTCATCAATGGCCTGAAGAAGGCTTCGATCGAACTCGACCGCAAGGTGCTGGCCGACATGGCTGTGTTCGACAAGGCTGCTTTTGCTGCGATCGTCAAGCAGGTAAAAGCCGCCGTTGCAGCCTGATCGAGCTTATTGGCGAGATTGGTACTGCGTGGTTCGTTGGAGCGTTGTCCGGCTGTGATCAAGGACAGTGCTTCAACAGAAAACGGGGCTCGACAAGAGCCCCGTTTTTGTTGGTGAAGCCGGGTTGAAAACTGGCCCGGGAACGATCAGAAGAATTTTGACGATGAAATGATGGGATCAATGGATCTGGACCAGATTGTCGCCGACGCGCGAAATGCCTTCGAACACGCCGCAGACGCGGTCACGCTCGAAAACGAAAAGGCCCGCTTTCTCGGCAAGTCCGGGGTACTCACGGATCTGCTGAAGGGCTTGGGCAAGCTCGATCCCGACACTCGTAAGACCGAGGGTGCGCGCATCAATGCGGTCAAGCAGCAAGTGGAAGCAGCGCTGAACGCGCGCCGTCAGGCGCTGGCGGACGTGTTGCTGAACCAGCGGCTTGCATCGGAATCGATCGATGTCACGTTGCCCGGCCGTGGGCCTGGCGCCGGAAGCCTGCATCCGGTCATGCGCACGTGGGAACGCGTTGAACAGATTTTCAGCACGATTGGTTTCGATGTGGCCGACGGCCCGGAAATCGAGACGGACTGGTACAACTTCACTGCTTTGAACAGCCCGGAAAATCATCCGGCGCGTTCGATGCAGGATACGTTTTATATCGACGGGAAAGATGCCGACGGGCGGCAACTGCTGCTGCGCACGCATACGAGTCCAATGCAGGTGCGCTACGCGCGCATGAACAAGCCGCCGATCAAGGTGATCGTGCCGGGCCGGACGTATCGTGTGGACAGCGACGCCACGCATTCGCCCATGTTCAACCAGGTCGAAGGCCTGTGGATTGAAGAGAACATCAGCTTTGCCGACCTGAAAGGCGTGTACTCGGACTTCCTGAAGAAATTCTTTGAGCGCGATGACATTCTCGTGCGCTTCCGGCCGTCGTATTTCCCATTTACCGAGCCGTCCGCCGAGATCGACATGATGTTCGAGCATGGCAAGAACGCAGGTAAATGGCTGGAGATCTCCGGCTCGGGCCAGGTGCATCCCAACGTGATCCGCAACATGGGACTCGATCCGGAACGGTATATCGGCTTTGCGTTCGGCAGCGGTCTCGAACGCCTGACCATGCTGCGCTACGGCGTGCAGGATCTGCGCCTTTTCTTCGAAAACGATCTGCGTTTCCTTGAGCAATTTGCCTGAGAAATCTGTCTTGGAGCATGTTGCAACAGGCCGTCGTCCAGACGCAGACACACCTCATTTCGAACTAGACACACATGCAATTCCCGGAATCCTGGCTTAGAACTTTCGTCGATCCGAAGCTGTCGACCGACGAACTCTCGCACGCGCTCACCATGGCGGGTCTCGAAGTTGAGGGGCTCGCGCCGGTCGCGCCGCCGACTACGAAGATCGTTGTTGGGCAAGTGCTGGAAGTGGCGAAGCACCCCAATGCTGACAAGCTCAATGTTTGTCAGGTCGATGCCGGTACAGGCGAGACCCTGACCATTGTTTGCGGCGCGCCGAATGTGGCGCCGGGCATCAAGGTGCCCGTTGCCCTGGTCGGCGCGGAATTGCCGCCGGCTGAAGCCGGTGGTGCGCCTTTCGCGATCAAGCTGTCCAAGTTGCGTGGCGTGGAAAGCCAGGGCATGCTGTGCTCGGCGCGTGAACTGAAATTGTCGGAAGATCATAGCGGGTTGATGATCCTGTCCGCCGAGACGCCAATTGGCGAGGACATCCGCAAGACGCTGAATCTCGATGACACCGTCTTCGAAATCAAGCTCACGCCGAACAAGGCTGATTGTTTGTCGGTGTTTGGTGTGGCGCGCGAAACTGCTGCGATCACGGGTGCGCCACTGCACGCGCTTGATTTCAAGCCGGTGACGGCGACCCTCGATGAAATCCTCCCGGTCAAAGTGTCGGCGCCGGACCTGTGCGGGCGTTTCTCCGGCCGCGTGATCCGCGGTGTAAACGCGCACGCTAAAACGCCGGCCTGGATGATTGAACGCCTCGAACGCTCGGGACAGCGCAGCATTTCCGCGCTCGTCGATATCTCCAATTACGTCATGCTCGAACTCGGCCGTCCGTCGCATGTGTTCGACCTGGACAAGATCCACGGCGGAATCGAAGTGCGCTGGGGCAAGAAGGGCGAGACGCTCAAACTGCTCAACGGCAACACGGTTGAACTGGATGAATCCGTCGGCGTGATCTCGGATGCCCAGCAAGTCGAAAGCCTCGCCGGAATCATGGGCGGTGACAGCACGGCCGTGTCGCTCGATACCACGAACATCTATCTTGAAGCCGCGTTCTGGTGGCCGGACAGCATTCGCGGCCGCGCGCGCAAGTACAACTTTTCGACGGATGCGGCGCATCGGTTCGAACGCGGCGTGGATTTCTCGACCACGGTTGAACATATCGAACGCATTACGCGCCTGATTCTCGATATCTGCGGCGGCAACGCCGGTCCAGTCGATGACCAGACGCTCAACGTGCCCAAACGTGAGCCGGTGAACATGCGTGTCACGCGCGCGAACCGGATTATCGGCGTGAAGATCAGTGCTGAAGAGATCGCGCAAATCTTCACGCGGCTCGGCCTGGAATTCACGCACGACGGCGATGTCTTTGCGGTGACGCCGCCGCCGTATCGATTCGATATCGAGATTGAAGAAGACCTGATTGAAGAAGTCGCGCGCATTTACGGTTTCGAGAAGATTCCGGCGCGTCCGCCTGTTGCGATTAGCGAAATGCGGCCGACGAACGAGACCAAGCGGTCCATTCACGTGCTGCGTCATGCTGTGGCCGCGCGCGATTATGCAGAAACGGTGAACTTCAGTTTCGTCGATGCCGAATGGGAAGCCGATTTCGCCGGAAATGCGAACCCGGTGAAATTGCTCAATCCGATTGCAAGCCAGCTTTCGGTGATGCGGACCACGCTGTTCGGCAGCCTGATCAGTGTCTTGCGCTACAACCTGAACCGTCGCGCGGACCGGATTCGTGTGTTCGAAGCCGGCCGCGTTTTCCTGCACGACCCGTCGATCAAGGCGGGCGAGTTGGCGGTTGAAGGATTCGCTCAACCGAAGATGATCGGTGGCCTGGCTTATGGCCCGGCGCTCGAAGAACAATGGGGCGCGCCGTCGCGCGCCGTTGATTTCTTCGATGTTAAAGGCGACGTCGAGGCCTTGTTTGCGCCGGTAACGCCGCGTTTCGTGAAGGCGGAACATCCGGCGCTGCATCCGGGGCGCAGTGCCCGCATCGAGATCGACGGCCGCGCGGTGGGCTGGGTCGGCGACCTGCATCCGCGCTGGATGCAAAAGTACGACTTGCCGCACGCGCCGGTGTTGTTCGAAATCGAAGCTGAAGCACTGATGCAGCGTGCGCTGCCGGTGCCCGCCGACGTGACAAAATTTCCGCCGGTCCGCCGTGATATCGCGGTTGTCGTTGACCAGAAAGTGGAGGTTCAGGCGCTCCTCGACGAGCTCGAAAGCGCTCGTTCGGAGCCCGCCTGCAAGTACATCACGAAGCTTGCTTTATTCGATGAATTCCGTCCAAAATCAAGCACTTCCGGTGGGTTGGGTGAGCATGAGAAAAGCCTTGCCTTCCGTGTAACGTTGCAAGATACTGGCGGGACGCTTCAGGACGAAACGGTCGATACGGCCATCAAAACATTGGTGGAACGCTTGACTCGAGTACATGGCGCGCGATTGCGCGGATAGCCAGTAGCTGGCCCCCTCCGTCTTCATCGTCACGCCATTTTTTCGATATGAACCAAATGAACTCGAGTGATTTCGAAGCCCTTCTTTCGGCGCAACGCAGCGCCATGATCCGAGACGTCTCCACTTCGAACGGTGCGGCAACGGCGGAAACGCCTACGCTCACCAAAGCCGAATTGGCGGAGATGCTATTCGACCATGTCGGGTTGAATAAGCGCGAAGCCAAAGACATGGTGGAAGCATTTTTCGAGGTGATTCGCGACGCCCTTGAAAGCGGCGACAGTGTCAAGCTATCCGGCTTTGGCAACTTCCAATTGCGCGACAAACCGCAGCGTCCCGGCCGTAATCCAAAAACGGGAGAAGCCATTCCCATTGCGGCGCGCCGTGTCGTCACGTTTCATGCGAGTCAGAAGTTGAAAGCGCTGGTGGAAGCTGGTGCTGAAAACAGTTTCGGCCGCTGAAGTGACGGGCATACGGTATGTATCGCCCGAGCGCTTATTAGCGATATCCGCAAGTTTCGCGACATTCACCACCACGGTTGATTGACGATGGAAAAAGTCGTCCTGCCTCCAATCCCTGCCAAACGCTACTTCACCATTGGTGAAGTGAGCGAGCTTTGCGGCGTCAAGCCGCATGTGCTGCGCTACTGGGAACAGGAATTCACGCAACTGCGGCCCGTGAAGCGGCGGGGCAATCGTCGTTATTACCAGCATCATGAAGTCCTGCTGATCCGCCGCATTCGCGAACTGTTGTATGAACAGGGTTTTACCATCAACGGCGCGCGTAACCGGCTCGATTCACACGGACGTCCGAATGGGAATGCCGCCGATACTGACGACATTGCAGAGTCGGGTGGAGTATCCGAGGTGAATGTCTCGGTCGATGTCGATCAGTTGCGTAAAGATTTGCTTAAAGTGATCGATTTATTGGGCGGATGAGTTAGAGGCTGAACGAGAGGCTGGGTCAAAGGCCAGTTTCATGTACGCGAAAAGGCGTCGCCGATTAATCAGCGACGCCTTTTGGCTTTATCGGACTGACGAATTGGAAAATGATTGTTAATGGCTTCACGCCTCGTCATTTTCTCGCATTGTCGCGCCGGATTTCGATCAGCGGTAAATCCGGTTCCGAGAGCATTGCCTTCAACACATCATTGGCGAAATCTTCGACGACTGCATGCCACTCTACAGTTCCTACCGGAAAGTCAGCGGGAGACGCCTTTCCTTGCGCCTTGCGAATTGCGCCGACACTGATGCTCAACGCCCGAGCTCGTAGAAAGGTCGGATCATTGGAGTTGTCGGGAGTGTTAAGTTCGTGGTCCATAGATGGGCTTTCGGCCACCGGCAGTAAAACTTTAGCTTTATTTAAAGGGACGGAAGCGAGGCTGCGTATGTAAACGTAGAACGGTATCGCGCTTCACTGGAAGAGAGAAGCAGCCCAAGCCATATAAACAACAGGCGATTCAATCAGAAGAAAGGTAAATGGTCAGAGAAATAAAGTTCGCATTAAATCAGTCAATTAACGTAATCAACCCTTGAATCGTCTCACCACACGTTTGTTCAAGATTTCCAGCCGAACGGGATTATGCATCGAGATTGCCTGCAATGCCCGGATTAACGGTAAAAGTGATTCATGTATGTACTTCGAACGTAATTTTAGATGGCAAAAAGTACTGCGGTTTGCATGGATACGATAAATTCAAAGATGGCGGCGCAGCACGAATGGCTCACCCAGTTTTTTTGACTGAGTTTGTCGATCTATCAGGGTTTGGCACGTCGCGTTATGGCAGGCGCTCGAGCTGCGCCGGCTCTGGTGGTCAAATCCTCTCAATCAAGGAGCACTGCAATGCCCACGTCTACAGTCAAGCCAATCCCGGACGGGATGCATACGATTACGCCTCATCTGGTTTGCAAAGGCGCCGCCGACGCAATCGCGTTTTATATCAAGGCGTTCAATGCAGTCGAACACACGCGGCTGCCCGGACCTGGCGGCACGGTGATGCACGCCATGCTGGGTATCGGCGATTCCACGCTGATGCTTGCCGAAGAGTTCGAGAATTGCGGCAATCATAGTCCGCTCACATTGAAAGGCTCGCCGGTGACGCTGCATTTATACGTGAACGACGTAGATGCCGCGTTCGCTCAAGTCGTTGACGCGGGTGCCAAGGTCATCATGCCGGTGACCGACATGTTCTGGGGTGACCGGTATGGCCAGGTCGAAGATCCGTTCGGTCACCGCTGGTCGCTCGCAACGCATACCCGTGATTTGAGCCCGGAACAGATCCGGGAAGCAATGGCGGCAATGCCGCAACAGTAATTCGAAACGAAAGGCGGATTGGCTCCGCCTTCATTCATCAAATAACAAAAATGAATTTGGGATGAGGCACGCGCGCCGGTACCATCGCGCGCTTGATAGCTTTTTTACAGCTTATTTTCCGGCTTCATTCAGCGTAGCCCATCCCATGTCTACTTCCTTCGCGGCAGAGCCCGCAATTGCGTCTTCGGCCTCCGACGCAGCGCGTCCCGTCATCCGCAGTGCCGCCGATGTCTCCCAGCTCGTCAACCGCGGCGCTGCAGTGGGAAGCGATGCGCGCATCGTCATCGCGATTGCGTTGGGTGGTGTTTTCCTCGATGCCTACGATCTCGGCGCGCTAGCGTTCGGCATCAAGGATATCGCCCGCGAGTTTTCGCTGACGCCGGCGGCAACGGGTTTTGTCGCGTCGGCCATTACTTTCGGGGCGATCATCGGTGCGTTCCTGGGCGGTTATCTCACCGACAAGATCGGCCGATACCGCGTCTTCATGGCCGACATGTTCTTCTTCGTCGTCGCGGCGATTGCGTGCGGCCTCGCGCCCAATGCCTGGGTGCTGGGCGGAGCGCGTTTCGTGATGGGGTTGGGCGTCGGTATCGATTTGCCTGTCGCGATGGCGTTTCTCGCCGAGTTTTCGCGTTTGAACGGCCGCGGCAACAAGGCGGCGCGCATCGCGATGTGGTGCCCGACGTGGTACGCCGCCATCAGTGTGTCCTATCTGCTCGTGCTCGCTTTGTACGCCGTGCTTCCGGCCAGCCATTCAGGCTGGTTGTGGCGCCTGACTCTGGGCTTCGGCGCATTGCCGGCGCTGGTGATCATCGCGATCCGCAGCCGCTACATCAGCGAATCGCCGGTCTGGGCCGCGAACCAGGGTGATCTGCGCGGCGCGGCCCAGATATTGAAGCGCTCGTACGGCATCGATGTCGAAGTCGATGCCACCGCGCTCCAGGGCACAAAGGCGCCGGTGCACAAGGCAACGTGGAGCAACTACGGCGCGTTGTTGCGTGGTGTCTATCTTCGCCGGACCGTGCTCGCGACCATCATTGCCGTGGCTTCATCGTTTGCGTATAACGCCGTGGCCTTTGGCCTGCCCGTGATCATCTCGAGTTTCCTCGCGCAGTCGATGCTCACCACCATCCTTGCCTCGCTCGCGTTGAACCTGTGTTTTGCGTTCGTAGGTGGACTGATCGCCGTGCGCACCGTGCCAAAGGTCGGCGCGTGGAAGCTGACCGTGCTGGGCTATGCCTTCCAACTGGCGGCGCTGATCGGTCTTGCTGTGGTCGGGCGGCCGGCCGGCGGCGCACAAGTCGTCATGGCGATCGGCTTTCTCGCCGTGTTCCTGCTCGGCCAGGGATTCGGTCCCGGCTCGCACAGCATGACCTTCGCGTCGCTCAGCTATCCAACGTCGCTGCGGGGCGTTGGCGTGGGTTTCAACCAGACGCTGATGCGTGCCAGTTCGACTGTATCGCTCTTTCTGTTTCCTGTGCTCTCGGCGGCGCTTGGCACGAAGGTCTTCTGGATCATTGCGGTGGCGCCGCTGGCGGGGCTCATCGCGTTGCTTGCCATCCGATGGGAACCGTCAGGCTATGACGTCGATGCCGAGGATTTCGGGCCGGCCAAGCAGGCTTGATGTTGGCTTGGTTGCGGCTCAGTGATGGCTTGATGCAGCACCGCGTGCGAATGAGATGAAACGCCGGTACGATTGCTCGTGGTGAGTCCAAGCGCGGCTTGTTTTACGGCTGCATTACTTTATGTTCACGGGGAAAAGATGATCGTTGAAATGCGTATTTATCATTGCGCGCCGGGCCGTTTGCCAGCGTTGAACGACCGGTTCACCAACATCACGCTGGATTTCTTCAAGAAATATGGCATCGAACCGATCGGGTTCTGGACGACGATCGCCGGCCCGAGCAATCACGCCCTGACTTATCTGTTGAAGTGGGAAAGTCTCGCTGAGCGCGAAGAAAAGTGGAACGCGTTCCAGGCCGATGCGGAGTGGATCGCCAAGCGCGCCGACACCGAGGCGAAGTCGCCGATCGTCGAACGCATCGAGAATCACTTTTTGGCGCCGACGGCTTATTCAGCATTGCGTTGATAAGCGAAGCTGTTCGAAAAACGCCCGGTTATTTAGACGATAACCGGGCGTTTTCGCGATTGGGTCATGCTGCGCGCAGCGAAGTGACGTTGTCGTCCTTCGAGCTCCGCCGCGATATACGTCGACCTCCTGTTTGCGACGGCTGCGCGATTTCGGGCAGGCGGCCATGCTCCTGGAAGTACCCGATCAATTCTATGGCGGCGCCGTATTCCCGCTGGACGAACCAGCTTTTCAGGGCGATCAGGAAGCCGTCGATGGCGTCATCGCCGAAATCCTGCGCGACTTCCGCGAGCGCTTCGGCGAGTGCATTGATGCGCGGCTGCGCTGACAACGTGCTTGCGATATGGGATGCGCTTCTGGACACGATCATGGCGTGAACGGGCCAGAGCTTGCTGTCGAAGGCGGGGTTGTTTGTCTTTTTGCGGGCTGGCTTGCGTAAATTGTTGCTCTTGCTGGCTGACATATGTGTTTCCCCGGAATGCGGCAGTACAGGTCGCGGTGGAACTGCGCCGGCTTGTCTGGCCTTGGCTTTTATAGTTGATTGATAGCGTTGTGAGCACCTTGAAAAGAAACTCGAATGGTGCTCACAAATGTCTATACGCGGGGAAGGCGCACTCGGATGCGTGCAGCGCAGCAAAATCGTTGACCGATCAGGAAGTAAACGAAAAAAGGACCTAGGCGGTTAAGCCTAAGTCCTTCATCAAACTGGTCGGGGCGAGAGGATTTGAACCTCCGACCACCTGCACCCCATGCAGGTACGCTACCAGGCTGCGCTACGCCCCGAAAGAGGAAAAGTATATCAGAGACTTTCGAAATTTTGAACCGGCGGACTCATTTTCGAGCGAAGTTCCGAGCAATTCACTCCTGCACGAAGCAAATGGCGTTCATTCTGTCAAGGCACAATCGGCCTCCGAACAAGCGCCAGTCAATAACGCAATTCGGACTGCGTGTATTCGGACGTCTGGATCATCACGGATGGCTCGTCCTCGCTGCGGTCGCGCAGACGGAATCTCAGCGCCATGATGGCCGCAACCATGCACGGAATCACGTAAGCAATCGCGCGCTCTCCACAGGCAGATAACGACGATAAATCGATGTAGTGCTCCTTGTCCGTCGTCGTCGCTGATGCGAAGACGAAAGTCAGAACGAAGTCCAGCACCATCGCGAGAATGGAGAAGCCAACAAAGAGCAGTGCGCCGTTCCAGACAAGCTCTCGCCGCGCGTTGTTCAACGCATTGCAGATCAGGATGGCAGCGGCCAGCAGCACGAAATTGAGGATCAACGGAAACCAGGGGAAAGTCATCACCAGCCCGACGGGGTTGTCTTGAGAGTAAAAGGTCGCTTCAACGAAACAAATTGCGAATCGGCGCGATCTTCACACGGGCGGTGACACGTTTTGAATACGATTTATCCTAGTTTTTGGGGCGGGTTTGAAGGGCCCCGCGTACCGATGAAGTCGTTGGTCGAAAGCGTCTCGGAGACAAAATCGATAAATGTCCGCACCTTGGTCGTCATGTACTTGCGGCTCGTGTAGACGGCGTAGACGCGTGGTGCGAAGGTCGTGTAAGCAGGAAAGAGATGCGTCAGCGCGCCCGACGCCAGATCGTGCTCCACGATCCATTTCGGCAAATAGGCGAGGCCAAGACCTGCGCGTACGAGCTGAAGCGACATGGAACTATCGTTGGTCTTCAGCACTGCGTTGTTCTTGACGGCGAATACACCGTCCGGGCCGGTGAATTCGACGCTGTCCACGCTGGTGTAGGTCGGCAAGACGATTTCATGGCGTTCGCCGAGGTCGCGTGGATGTTCCGGCCGACCACGACGCTGCAAATAATCGGGCGAACCCACGAGCACGAACGGCACCTTGCAAAGCGGGCGGACGATCATGGTCGGCGACGGTTCCGACGTCGCGCGCAAGGCCATGTCGTAACCTTCTTCGACGAGATCGACGAAGCGGTTTTCCAGCCGCAGATCGATCAGCACTTCGGGATATCGCGCACGATAAGCCACAAGGATATCGGCGAATTTCGCATTGGCGAACCAGCCCGGCGCCGTGATCTTCAGCACGCCGCGCGGTTTGTCGGTTTGTGAACCGACCGCGGATTCAGCGGCCTGCAGGATGTCCAGCGCTTCGCGGCATTGCTCGTAATAGACGCTGCCTGCTTCAGTCAGGCTCAGGTGCCGCGTGGTCCGGTTCAAGAGGCGCACGCCGAGTTGCCGCTCCAGGTTCGCGACGTGTTTGCTGGTCATCGCCGTCGAGATGTCGAGCCGCTCGGCTGCCTTCACAAAGCTGCCGGCTTCAACGACATCGCGGAACACGCGCAAGCTGGTCAATCCGTCCATGAGACTTTCCCGGCAGGAAACAAAACGCTCAGTTTAGCGGCGTTTATCGATGGAACGGGGTGTGGTCGGGCGCTTCGGCCATTCATCGAGTTCGTCGTTGAAGAGCGATGCAATTACGCCGCGCAGCCACATGGTGCGGGGATCGTTGTGAAACTTCCGGTGCCAGTGCTGTTTCAGGTCGAAGTGGGGCAAGGGCAGCGGCGGCTCGGCAAGCATGATGGACGCGTGCTCCTCCACATACGCGTAGCCGATCGCGTGCGGCACGGTCGCAATCAGGTCGGTGCGCGAGAGGATGAAGGGCAGGCTCATGAAGTGCGGCGTCTCGAGCACGGCGCGGCGGCGGAGACGTTTTTTATGGAGGAAATCTTCGAGGAGTTCCTGGCTGCGACCTTCCGCGCGCACCACGGCGTGGCCGCATTCAATGTACTGCGCGAGCGTCAGCGGTCCACGTGCGCACGGATGATCGCGCCGCATCAAACAGATGAACCGATGCGAAAAGAGCCGCTGCTGGAAGAAGTTGGCGCCATCGAGATCAGGGAAATAACCGACGGCCAGATCGATTTCGCCATTTTCCAGCGCACGTTCGACCTGATCGTGTTTCAACGATACCGACCGCAAATTCGCCCGCGGCGCCGCGACCGCGAGTGTTTGCAACAAGCGCGGCAAGAAGACGATTTCCCCCACATCCGACAATGCGATGGCAAAGGTATCGGTCGTCACGGCGGGATCGAAGTGCTGGGTGTCGAGCAGACCGCGCTCGATGCGGTTCAGCGCCTCGCGCGCCACGGGCACAAGGGCGAGGGCGCGCGGCGTGGGGTCCATGCCGCGCGATGTCCGCACGAACAGCGGATCGTTGAAATACGTGCGCAACCGGCCGAGCGCGGTGCTGACACGCGGCTGGCTCACGCCCAGCCGTTCGGCTGCGCGGCTGACGTTGCGCGTCTCTTCGATGGCGACCAGATACGGGATCAAATTCAGATCGAGGTCGTGGAGCGCGAGGTCGCCGGGCTTGAGCGCCGCCATGGTTCAGCCGCGCCTCGCGACCATTTCGGACACGCGCTGCGCTGCGTCGAGGAGCGGTTCGAGGAACGCTTTCACCATTTGCTTCGCGTTCTTGCGCTGCGCGTTGCCGCTGATGTTCAGCGCGGCTATCACGCGGCCCTGGCGGTCGCGGATGGGCGCGGACATCGAAATGAGGCCTTCTTCCAGTTCCTGATCGACGATAGCCCAGCCTTGTTTGCGCACCAGGGCAAGCGCTGCCTTGAGCGCGGTTTTATCGACGATCGTGCGGGGCGTGCGGGCTTCGAGCGCACTGGCGTCGAGAAGGGCGTCGAGTTTGTCGTCATCGAGTGACGCGAGCAGCACGCGTCCTAGCGACGTGCAGAACGCCGGCAAACGGCTGCCGATGGACAAGTTGATCGTGATGATCTTGTGCGTCGGTACGCGCAGCACGTAGACGATTTCCGTGCCGTTCAGCACGGCGGCCGAGCAGCTCTCGTGTACTTGCGCGACGAGCTCTTCCATGACCGGTTCGGCGAGATTCCAGAAGGGCATCGAGGTGAGATATGCGAAACCGAGGTCGAGGATCTTGGCCGTAAGCGTGAATTGGCGGCCGTCGGCTTCGACGTAACCGAGCGCCTGCAGTGTCAGCAAGATCCTTCGTGCGCCGGCGCGCGTGAGGCCCGATGCAGCCGCGACTTCGGACAATGTCTGCGCAGGACGCGACGCACTGAACGAACGAATCACCGACAAGCCGCGTGCGAACGATTGCACGAACGCATCGCCGGGACGGGAGGCCGGGTCCGTCTCGGGCAGGTCGGTCGCCAAAGCGAGAGGATTCATTCTGAAGCCCTCCTGAAGTTCGAAACTCATCGGGACAAACCCGAGGTTCATTGACAGCGCAACGAATGCGGGAATACCATGACATTTGTTCGCTAAACGAATCGATGTTCGCACAACGAACATTCAATTGCAAGCGGTGCATCAATTGCAAGCGGCGCAATTCGATTCAGTCAAAGGAAGGAACATCATGATCAACAAAATTTTCGACTCACTGAGCTCGGCGGTGAAAGACGTTCAGGACGGCGCGACCGTGATGATCGGCGGATTCGGCACGGCGGGCATGCCCTCCGAACTTATCGATGCATTGATCGAACAGGGCGCGCGCGAACTGGCCATCGTCAACAATAATGCGGGTAACGGCGAGACCGGGCTGGCCGCGCTGCTCAAAGCCAGGCGGGTGCGCAAGATCATCTGTTCGTTTCCGCGGCAAAGCGACTCGCAAGTGTTCGACGGGTTGTATCGGGCGGGAGAGATCGAGCTGGAACTCGTGCCGCAAGGCAATCTCGCGGAGCGCATTCGGGCGGCGGGCGCGGGTATCGGCGGATTCTTCACGCCGACTGCCTACGGCACGAAGCTGGCGGAGGGCAAGGAAACGCGTTTCATCGATGGCCGGCATTACGTGCTGGAGTCGCCGCTGCATGCTGACTTCGCACTGATCAAGGCGTTCAAGGGCGACCGATGGGGCAACCTGGTGTATCGGAAGACCGCGCGCAACTTCGGGCCGATCATGGCCACGGCCGCCAAAACCGCGATCGTGCAGGTTTCGCAAGTCGTGCCGCTCGGTGCGCTGGACCCCGAGGACATCGTGACGCCGGGTATCTTCGTGCAGCGCGTGATCGAAGTGCCCCAGGTTGTGCATGCTGTCGAGCTGGCGGCGTGAACACAGGACATCGACAGGACATCGACATGAAAAAACTGACTCGTGATGAAATGGCGCAGCGCGTGGCGCGCGACATTCAGGAAGGCGCCTACGTGAACCTGGGCATTGGCGTGCCGACGCTCGTTGCCAATCACCTCGCGGCGGACCGCGAAATCTTCCTGCATAGCGAGAACGGTTTGCTCGGCATGGGCCCGGCGCCGGAAAAAGGCGCGGAAGACGACGAACTGATCAACGCCGGCAAGCAGCATGTGACGCTGCTCACGGGCGGCGCGTTTTTCCACCACGCCGATTCCTTTGCGATGATGCGCGGCGGCCATCTGGACATCTGCGTGCTCGGCGCGTTCCAGGTATCGGCGAAAGGCGATCTTGCGAACTGGCACACGGGCGCGCCCGACGCGATTCCCGCTGTCGGCGGCGCAATGGATCTGGCAATCGGCGCCAAACAGGTTTATGTGATGATGGAACTGCTCACCAAGCAGGGCGAAAGCAAGCTGGTCGCCGAGTGCTCCTATCCGGTGACGGGCGTGGACTGCGTGGACCGTGTGTACACGGATCACGGCGTGTTCGATATAACGCCGAACGGATTCGTGGTGCGGGAAATCATCGAAGGCTTGTCGTTCGACGAGCTTCAAAAACTGGCGCAAGTACCTTTGACGTACGAGCCGCAAGAAGCGGCTGCGGCGCTCTCGGCGCATTGAAGGACAACTCAGGAGATGGGCATGAAAGAAGCATTCATTTGCGACGCAATCCGCACGCCGGTTGGCCGATATGGCGGTGCGCTGTCATCGGTTCGTGCCGATGATCTCGGCGCCGTGCCATTGCGCGCCTTGATGGAGCGCAACAAGGAAGTGGACTGGAGCGCCCTCGATGACCTCATCTACGGTTGTGCGAATCAGGCCGGCGAAGACAACCGGAACGTTGCAAGGATGTCGGCGTTGCTGGCCGGTCTACCTGATTCAGTGCCGGGTTCGACGATCAACCGTTTGTGCGGATCGGGCATGGATGCAATCGGCGTTGCGGCGCGCGCGATCAAATCGGGCGAAGCGGCGCTGATGGTGGCGGGTGGCGTGGAAAGCATGAGCCGTGCGCCATTCGTGCAGGGCAAGGCGACGACCGCGTTCTCGCGGCAGGCCGAGATCTACGATACGACCATTGGCTGGCGTTTCATCAATCCGCTGATGAAGAAAATGCATGGCGTCGATTCCATGCCCGAGACCGCGGAAAACGTGGCTACCGACTATAAGGTAAGCCGCGAAGATCAGGATGCCTTTGCATTGCGCAGCCAGCAGAAAGCGGCGCGCGGGCAGAAGGACGGATCGTTCGCGCAGGAAATCGTGCCGGTTTCCATCGCGCAGAAGAAAGGCGATCCGGTGCTCGTGTCGCAAGACGAGCATCCGCGCGAAACGAGTCTTGAAGCGCTCGCGAAGCTGAAAGGCGTGGTGCGGCCGGACGGCACGGTGACGGCGGGCAACGCATCGGGTGTGAACGACGGCGCCGCAGCCTTGCTTCTCGCCGACGAAGACAGCGCCAGACGTTTTGGCCTCGCGCCGCGCGCTCGCGTGCTGGGTATCGCGACGGCAGGCGTGCCGCCGCGCGTAATGGGCATCGGACCGGCGCCGGCATCGCAGAAATTGATGAAGCGCCTGGGCATGACTATCGATCAATTCGATGTGATCGAACTGAACGAGGCGTTTGCATCGCAGGGATTGGCCGTGCTGCGCTTGCTTGGGATTGCCGATGACGATCCCCGCGTCAATCCGAACGGTGGAGCGATCGCGCTCGGCCATCCGCTAGGCATGAGCGGCGCGCGGCTGGTGACGGCCGCGACGTATCAGTTGCATCGGACGGGCGGGCGCTTTGCGTTGTGCACGATGTGCATCGGCGTGGGACAGGGTATTGCGATCGCCATCGAGCGCGTGTGATGTCGTCTCCTGAGCCGACATTTGCTGCGGCCGGGCGTCTGACCGATCTGATCTGCGGCACGGCCGAGATGAACGACGTGTGGTCGGCGCGAGAGACCGTGCAGTCGATGCTCGATGTCGAGGCGGCGCTCGCCCGGGCGTCGGCCTTGCATGGCGTGATTCCAGCGGACGCGGTCGGGGCGATCGTTGCTGCATGCAATGCAGATCTGATCGATGCCGGTGCGCTGATGTCAGGCGCCGCATCCGGCGGCAACCTCGCGATTCCTTTGGTGAAGCAACTGACGGCCGCCGTCAAAATCAAAGATGCCGATGCCGCGAAGTTCGTGCATTGGGGCGCGACGAGCCAGGACATCATCGATACCGGTACGGTCCTGCAATTGCGTTCTACGTTTGACTTGCTGGAAGCCGGACTCGACGAATTGTCCGAAGCGCTCGCACTTCAAGCCGGCACATATCGAACGACGCCGATGATCGGCCGCACATGGCTTCAGCAAGCCTTGCCCATTACGCTCGGTCTGAAGTTCGCTCAGTGGCTTGACGCGCTGACGCGGCATCGCGAACGTCTCGCGCAATGCCGTGGGCGCGTGCTCGTCCTGCAATTCGGTGGTGCTGCGGGAACGCTGGCAAGTCTGCGCGACAAGGCGCCGGACGTGGCGCAGGCATTGGCCGACGACCTCAAGCTCCAGCTTCCTGCACTGCCCTGGCATACCCAGCGCGACCGGATCGCGGAGGCGGCGGCGTGTTTCGGGATGCTCATCGGTACGCTGGGGAAGATCGCCCGCGACATCTCGTTGCACATGCAGACAGAGGTCGGCGAACTCGCCGAGCCGGCCGTGGCGGGAAAGGGCGGTTCATCGACGATGCCGCACAAACGCAATCCCGTCGGCTGCGCAGCCGTTCTGAGCGCCGCGATGCGCGCGCCGAATCTGGTCGCGACCGTTTTCAGCGGCATGGTGCAGGAACATGAACGGGCGCTAGGCGGCTGGCAGGCGGAGTGGGAAGCGCTGCCGGATCTTGCCCGGTTGTCCGGCGGAGCGCTCGCGCAGATCACGGCCATCGTGTCCAATATGGAAGTGAACACAGAGCGGCTCGACGCCAATCTCGATCTCACGCACGGGTTGATCCTCGGCGAAGCGGTGATGCTTGCGCTCGGCGATCGCATCGGCCGGCTCGATGCCCACTCGCTCGTGGAACATGCATCGAAGGAAGCGGTCGCCAAAGGCACGACGCTATACGACGTGCTTTCGAACGACACGCGCGTCACGCAACACGTGTCTTCTGTTCAATTACAAGCGCTGCTGGATCCGGCCAATTATGCGGGCCAGGCAACTGCTTTCGTCGATGCCGTCTTGAAGCGGCATCGGTCAAATTCATTCGGGAGCTTTTCGTAATGCCCTACGCCGCCGTCAACGGTATTCAATTGTTCTATCGTGTCGATGTTTCGGCCGGCAGCAACGCGCCCTGGATCGTGCTGTCGAATTCGCTTGGCAGCGATGTATCGATGTGGACGCCGCAAGTCGAAGCGCTTGCAGCGAAGTTTCGCGTGCTGCGCTACGACACGCGCGGCCATGGCCGCTCGGACGCGCCGAACGGCCCGTACACGCTCGACCAGCTTGCCGGCGATGTGATCGGCCTGCTGGATTCGCTCGGCATTGCACGCACGCACTATTGCGGCCTGTCGATGGGCGGCATCACCGGCATTGCGCTCGCCGCGCGCCACCCGGAGCGTTTCGGGCGCGTGGTGCTTTCCAACACGGCGGCGTTGATCGGGTCGGCCGCG
Organism: Burkholderia sp. PAMC 26561; assembly: GCF_001557535.2. Lineage (NCBI taxonomy): Bacteria > Pseudomonadati > Pseudomonadota > Betaproteobacteria > Burkholderiales > Burkholderiaceae > Burkholderia > Burkholderia sp. PAMC 26561. The sequence goes on along the minus strand of NZ_CP014306.1, from coordinate 3,307,410 downwards.
ACATGGAGCCCGCGTGCCGCAAAGGCGCGCGAGGAAGGCGGCATGTCCGCGCTCGTCGATCCCGTGCTGCAACGCTGGTTCACGCCGGGGTTCATTGCGGATCATCCGCTGTTGCTAGCGGGTATTCGCGACGTGTTTCGCCATACATCGGGCGAAGGTTACGCGGCGAATTGCGAAGCGCTGCGCGACGCCGATGCCCGTGAGGAAGCCAGGACCATCAAGGCGCCGGTACTCGTGATCGCCGGCACGCACGACCAGTCCACGACCGCGGCACAAGGGCGCGAACTGGCCGGCTCCATAGAAGGCGCGCGTTACGTTGAACTCGATGCCGCGCATTTATCGAACATTGAACGAGCCGGCGACTTTACGAAGACGCTGCTCGAGTTCCTGGGAGACTGACATGACCGAAGACGAACGTTACGAAGCAGGGCTCGCCGTGCGTCGCGCCGTGCTCGGCGATGCACACGTCACGCGCTCGCTCGAAAACCGTACCGATCTCACCACGGAATTCCAGAACCTGATCACGCGGTACGCCTGGGGCGACATCTGGACCCGGCCCGGCCTTCCGCGCCATACGCGCAGCCTCCTGACCATATCGATGATGGTTGCGCTCAATCGCAGCGAAGAGCTCGCCTTGCATTTGCGGGCCGCCAAGAATAACGGCGTCACGCGCGAAGAGATCAAGGAGGTGCTGCTGCAGACGGCAATCTATTGCGGCGTGCCGGCGGCGAATTCGGCATTTCATCTGGCTCAGAAGATCTTCGATGAAGAAGACCGCCCGGCCTGACTGAGCGCGTTGCACGTTGTAGTCACCAATAAAAAACACGGCAGGAGACAGACATGGCCCAGCTTGACGGCACGTTGGATGTACAGCGGTTCATCGATGAGCGGCGTTTTTCCCCGTATCAATGGATGATCCTGATTTTATGTTTCCTGATCGTGGCCGCCGATGGCTTCGATACAGCGTCCATCGGCTTTGTGGCGCCGGCGCTCGTGCAGGAATGGCATCCGACCAAGGCCGCGCTCTGGCCGGTGATGAGCGCAGCGCTTTTCGGACTTGCCATTGGTGCGCTGTTCGCCGGACCGCTCGCTGACCGGATTGGCAGAAAGCGCGTCCTGATCGGTTCGGTGCTTTCGTTCGGCATCTTCAGCGTGCTCTGCTCGTTCTCCTCTTCGCTTTCCATGCTCGCGGTCATGCGGCTCTTGACCGGCATTGGCCTCGGCGCCGCGATGCCCAACGCCACCACGCTCATGTCCGAGTATTCGCCGGCTCGCATGCGTGCTTTGATAGTCAACACGATGTTTTGTGGCTTCACCGTCGGCGCTTCCGCCGGCGGTCTGGTTGCCGCAATGATCATCCCGCATTTCGGCTGGCGCAGTGTGTTTGTGGTCGGCGGAATTCTGCCGCTGGCGCTTTCGGTCGTCCTGATCGTGCTGCCGGAATCGATCCGCTTCATGGTGCTGCGTGGCTGGCCCGTCGAGAAGATATCCGCGGTTTTGCGCCGGATGGCGCCCGAGGTCTCGCTGCATAACCTGCGTTTCGTGCTGCCCGAAGATTCGGATTCGCAAAAACGCAGTGGACTGGCCGTGGTGCTGTCCGGGCGGTTTCGCGCCGGGACGGTGCTTCTCTGGATTACTTACTTCGCGGGGCTGCTCGTCTATTACCTGTTGACGAGTTGGTTGCCGACCTTGATACGCGATACCGGCTTCACGATCCGCGAGGCGTCCATCGTGACGGCGCTGTTTCCGCTTGGCGGAGGTATTGGCGCCATTGGTGTCGGCTGGCTGATGGATCGGTTCGAGCCGCACAGGGTCATTGCCGTTACTTATGTGCTGACCGGATTCTTCGTGTGGCTGGTCGGGCAGCAATCGGCGAGCATCATGTGGCTCGGTGCGCTGACGTTCGTGGCCGGTGTCTGCATGAACGGCGCGCAGTCCTCGCTGCCGGTACTTGCGGCGGCATTTTATCCAACCAGCGGACGCGCGACCGGCGTTGCCTGGATGCTGGGCGTCGGCCGCTTTGGCGGAATCCTCGGGGCGTCGACGGGCGGCTTCCTTCTTCAAGCCGGCGTGGGGTTCAGCACCATCTTCGGACTGCTCGCGGTGCCGTCGCTGATCGCGGCGGCTGCGCTGATGATCAAGCGCGGCGTCTCGCGAAGCGCTCAGGTGGAAATGAAAGGGCGGCCTCTATAGATGATGTCTTGACGGGACCGTGGGTCGCAAAGCGGCGGCGTTGGAAACAACGTCGCCGCTTTTGCGTTGGGCTCCTGATTTTGATCGGTGACGTGCGCCTGATCAAGGCTTCAGGAAATAGCGCGATAAGGATAAAGGAGGTGCTCATGCCCCACCGGGATGAACGTCTTCATGATGCTTAAAAAACACAAATATGCTTGATTGAAGCGGTTTAACTATATCGAATGGCCTGGTCCCGGCCGTTTTAAGAGTTTACTGATGGGGGAAATTTATCTTGATCTGTCACAGTGTCACACGAGCGTGCAACGGCTTTTTCGCATGCAGATACGGGCACTGATCGATGACCGGTCGCATGCGCGCGCACGCTCAGTCAATGCAATCCGAGTGCGCATACGCGTGTCTCAAGACCTGAGAGAACCCAAAAAAATGAACAAGACCCAGCGTGTCGTATGGAATAAACAAAGTGGTGGCGGTGCGTATCGTGGGTCTCGCGAGCGATCTTCATTCGTCAGTCAACGGATGCGGATTGGAACGGCTGCCGTGCTCACGCTAACACCGCTTTCGTTGCTTACGTTGTCGGCAACGGCGAATGCTGCGCTTGTCGATAACCTGGCTTATGCAGCGCAAGTTCGTCAGGCGCTCGGTGTTCTTTCGCCGCAAACCTTGACGGCATCGAACATGCTGGCGGCTGCCACGCCGGCGTTGGGCGCCGGGTCTGGCACATCCGGTCTTTCTCCGGACCAGATGGTTATTTCAGGACCAATCGACGGTACGAACTCGACTGGAGCGTCTGGCATGAACGCCGTTGCCGTGGGTGTGAACGCGCGCGCAACAGGCGACTACGCGGTCGCCGTCGGCTCATATGCAAATGCGGCTGCAGGCGGCGTAGCGGTGGGGAACGGCGTTTCCTCGAGCGGTGTCGAATCTACTGCGTTGGGTGTCGGTGCTCGAGCTGACTCGGATCGAAGTCTTGCAATCGGCTGGCGCACCACAGTCAATACATCCAGCGACGATTCGCTTGCAATTGGTTCGTTCACGCGAGTCACTGGCCTCGCCGCTGGTGGCATTGGCATGGGTAACTTCGTGAGCGGGTCCGGGAATTATGTCGTCGGCAATAGCAACAAGGCGCTCGGCACCGACTCGTTTGTGCTCGGCAGCAACGTCACCGCTAGAGGAAGCAATAGCGTCGTGTTGGGCGCGAGCAGCGACGGCTCATTGAGCAACGTGGTCTCTGTGGGAGATAGCGGCACGGAGCGGCGGATCGTGCATGTCGCCGGGGCGCGTGACGGTACGGATGCCGTCAACCTGAATCAACTCAAGGCGCTTGGCGCAACAACGAATACGGCGGGAGTCGCGACGAATGCATTTGTCGCATACGACAACCTGGACAAGACGACGATTGCGCTTGGCGGGACGTCGGGTCAGGCAGTACGGATCAGCAATGTCGCGGTCGGTGCGCTGAACCCGCAGAGCAGCGACGCGGTGAACGGCGCACAACTCTATGCGACCAATTCGAATGTGCATGACGTCGCCACATCGCTTGCGCAATTGACCAGTGCGGAACCGTTGAAGCTGAGCTACACGGACGAGTCCAAAGCGAACGTCATGCTCGGCGGAACGAACGGTACTGTCATCTCCAATGTGAAAGCCGGGGTGATGGATCAGGACGCGGTCAACGTGGCTCAACTGAAGAGCGCCGGCCTGATCGACGCATCGGGCAACGCGGCGGCAGCAATCACGTACGACATGAAAGCAGACGGTACGGTTGATCGGAGCAGTGCGACGCTGGGCGGGGCGGGTGCAGCCGTGCCGGTCGCGTTGCGCAACGTTGCGGCCGGAGCAGTCAAGGCGGGCAGCACGGACGCAGTGAACGGCGACCAGTTGTTCCAGACAGCGCAACTCGTCGACAGCTTGCGCAATGGTGGAGCGCTCAAATACTTCAACGCCAATACAACGCTCGTGGCGGCATCGGCGACTGGCGCCGACGCTGCCGCTATTGGGGGCAACGCGCAGGCGAGCGCCGGCAATTCGGTCGCGCTTGGTGCCAACTCTGTGGCAGATCGCACGAACACGGTGTCGGTGGGTGCGGCGGGTAATGAAAGGCAGATCACCAATGTGAGGGCGGGCACATCCGACACCGATGCAGTCAACGTCGCGCAATTGAAAAGCGCGGGTCTCGTCGACGAAACGGGCAAGGCGGAAACGGCGCTCACCTACGACAAGAATGCGAGCGGCGCTGCGGACTTCGGCAGCGTTACGCTGGGAAAAGGCATTGCCGGCGGCACCCTTCTTCATAACGTCGCGAGCGGCGTCGTTGCTACGGACGGAGTGAATCTCGGTCAGCTCAATGACGCCGTGTCACGGGTCAACAACTTCACGGCGTCAAGCACCGCGTTTTTCGCGGCCGACGGCGATGCATCGAAGGAAGCAGCCGTTGCTACGGGCAATCACGCTGTAGCGTTCGGAGCGAACGCCACAGCCACTGCTGCCAGTTCCGTGGCGCTTGGAGCGGGTTCGGTTGCGGACCGGGCGTCGTCGGTATCGGTCGGCGCACCTGGCAGTGAGCGTCAGATCACCAATGTGGCAGCCGGTACTTCCTCGACCGATGCCGTCAACCTGGATCAATTGAGCAAGTCAGCCAGTTCAACGCTCAGTCAGGCCAACAGCTACACGGATCAGCGTTTCAGCAATACCGACCAGCAAATCCGGGATCTCGATCGCAACACGCGCAAAGGTATTGCGTCCGCCTCGGCGCTCAACGTGGTCACGCCGTATCTGCCGGGACGCACGACATTGAATGCGGGTGTCGCGGCTTATCGAGGGCAGGCGGCGTTGGGCATTGGTGTATCGCGCTGGAACGACAAGGGAAACATCAACTTCAATGGTGGCGTTTCGTCCTCGGGTGGCAACAGCACCATCGTCAGGGCGGGCGTGGGTTACGTATTTGGCATCTGAGGCCGGCTTGAACAGCAGGCCACCCAGCCACCACTCGTTGCCGCAACACGTTGCAATGCGTCGCAACACGTCGCGGCGCGTAACTCCAATTCGTCGCAGGGATCTGCGACGAATGCTCAACTTGTCGAATAATGAAAAACATCAATCTCGGCGTTGCCTGTCTTTTGGTCCTGACAGGCTGCGCCAACACAGCGGTGCGCGACACACTTGGCATTCAGGATGCAACCGTATTGCAAACCGGTGCCGGCGTTCAGCAGAGTGAGCAAGCGGGAGCAGCGGTCGAGCCGTGGATCGAGCTTTATGGTCGTGTAGGCAACCCGCATGAGGCGATCGGACTCTTGCAGGCGCGACTCGACCGAATGAACGAGCGAAAGAGCACCTATATTGGATTCAAGGACCAATGCTGGATCAATGCAGCGAAAAAAGAACTTGAAGCGGGGGATCGATGGGGCTTCGTGGAAGAGTCCATCGGCGAAGCGGCGCGACTCACAGCGGGACTGGAAGGGGCGCAACCGCTGACAGTCGATAATCCGCCACTGCGCACCGTCACGCCTTTACGTAGCGACTTGGCGGACGGCCTGCGCGCGGCGCTCGCTGATCCGCGGGTTCTGCAATGTCCGCAGGCTCAAAAGCAGATTGCGTGTGCCGAGGTCGAATTGATGCACGCGGGGCACGACGCCTGGACACGGCAGTTCGAAGCTGCCAAGGCAAAAGTCGACGAAGTACAGTCGGCGCTTGCTGATGTTCAGCGCAGCCTTCAAAGCTGCGGCATTCCTGCGGAACACGCCGATGCGCCAAGTGTTGCTTCAACTTCTGCTCCGACCGTTGTCGCGTTGCCAACCGACATGCTTTTCGCTTTCAACGGCAGCAAGGTCGAATCGATCACCGCGGACGGACGCCAGAAGCTCGACGGTGTGATCGCCGATATGAACGGCCTGAACGACGACGGCGCTGTAAAGCTGATTTCGGTTTCGGGATTTACCGATCGTTTTGGCAGCAATACCTACAACCTTCGATTATCACAGCGGCGCGCAGATGCTGTCCGGCGCTATTTGCTCGCCGGCGGTGTGAAGGCGGAAGTGAGGGCGCAGGGCTTCGGGCGAGCGTCGCCGGGTGCGCAATGCCAGATGCGTGACTGGCATGCGCTGGTCGCTTGTCTCGCGAGTGACCGGCGTGTGGAGTTGCGCTTCCAGCGGACTGAAGCCGAAAGCGGCGAAAACGCTCATGATTGAACGCTGCGACTCCCGCACCAGGGAGTCGCAGTGCCGATGCGCTCGCCCAAGCCTAAAACGCGTAGTAAGGCCCTTGGCCCTCTGGCGTCACTTGAGCTTCGATCGCGGTGAAGACGCGTCTGCCATAAAAGAAAGGCAAGCCCCAATCGAAGTAGCCGTTGGCGGGACCGGCTAGATTGCTGAGCGCATTATTGCCGGTCGCGAAAAGCGATAGTCCGTTGCCTACGGCAAATGTCACGCTTGTCGTCGCAGCGTTGGTGCCAGTAATGCTGGCAGTAAGACTCTGCGGCGCTGTCGGGCAAAACCACACACCGCATCCCGGCATGGAAGTCAACGGGAAGAACAAGCCGTTCGAACCGCTATCGATAAAGCTCGTGGCGTAGGTACTGCCCTGGAACATCGTTTTCACAAATCCGGTGACGCCGTTGCCGGGCAGAACCTGCGCGCTTTCCAATTGATTGTTCGACTGCGAGCCTATGCCGAACGTCATGGTGCCGGAAACACTCGATGCACCTGTGTCGGCCACCGCTGGCAACTCGATCAGGACGCCGTTGTTATCGGTGGCGAAATTGCTTACCGGATTGGTCACTTGCTGAGCAACGGGCAACGTCGCAGACACGCACGCTCCAGATGTGCAACTGTAGTACCAGCGAGGCAGGGCGGTGGTGGCGCAGCCGCTGCCGCAGTCGGCGGTGAACGGGCCGACGCCAAGAATGCCGTTGCTTCGCAGCGCGGTGGCTGTAAGCATGGGCAGGCCGGAGTTGCTGCAACTCGCGGGAACGGCTGGAACCGCTGGATCGGCGATGATCTGGATCGATGTCGATGCAGCCACTTCGCCCGCCAGATGGACATCGGCGGTACGCACGGAACCCCACGTGTAGCCCGAACCAAACACCGTGCAGGAAGCCGTCGGGGTGCCACCGGTTCCCGTTACAGCAGGGAGGGCCAAAGCAGGCGTGAGCGCCGAAGCAAGAATGCGCAATCCCTGCGATCCGGTATCGACCTGGATGTTGTCGATAGTCTGGCAGGT